>CAXAYM010000298.1:0-3345 GCA_963973175.1 uncultured Arenimonas sp. | reverse complement strand
ACCGTCCACGGCGCCTCCGGCCGGTGTGTGGCCTCGAACATGGCGTCGCGGGCCTTGCCGTACTCGGCGTACTTCTCGCGCGCCCTGATGTCGATCGGCGAAAGCTTCCAGCGCTTGAGCGGGTCCTTGGCGCGCTCGGCGAAACGTTCCTCCTGCTGCGCCTGGTCCACGGCCAGCCAGTACTTGAACAGCAGGATGCCGTCGTCCACCAGCATCTTCTCGAACACCGGCACCTGCTGCAGGAAGGCCTTGACCTGCGCCGGCGTGGCGTAGCCCATCACCTTCTCGACGCCGGCGCGGTTGTACCAGCTGCGGTCGAACAGGGTGATCTCACCCGCGGCCGGCAGGTAGGGCACGTAGCGCTGGAAGTACCACTGGCCCTGTTCGCGTTCGCTGGGCTTGGCCAGGGCGGCGATGCGGGTCTGGCGCGGATTGAGCGTCTCGGCGATCGCGTTGATCGTGCCGCCCTTGCCGGCGGTGTCGCGGCCCTCGAACAGCACGACCAGCCGCTTGCCGGTGTGCTCGAGCCAGCGGGCCACCTGGTTGAGCTCCACCTGGAGGGGCTCCAGGGCCTTTTCGTAGTCCTTGCGCTTCATCGACATCACGACTCCCGGAGGCGCGGACGCAGGTTGGCGAGGTTGCAGGGGCGGGTGCGGGCGTCGAGCTGGGCGCGGATCAGTTTCTCCCAGCCGGTGCGGCAGGCCGAGGTGGAGCCGGGCAGGGCGAACACGAAGGTGGCATTGGCCAACCCCGCGAAGGCGCGCGACTGCAGCGTGCTGGTGCCGATCTCGTCGAAGCTGAGCACGCGGAACATTTCGCCGAAGCCCGGCATTTGCTTGTCCAGCAGCGGCGCGATGGCCTCGGGCGTGGAATCGCGGCCGGTGAAGCCGGTGCCGCCGGTGACCAGGATGCCGTGCACGGCCTCGTCGGCGATCCAGCGCGACACCAGCGCGCGCATTGCGTATTTGTCATCGCGAACGATCGCGCGTTCGTGCAGCCGGTGGCCGGCTTCTGCCAGCGCCGCGCAGAGGTAGTCGCCGGAACTGTCCTGGTCCGGCCCGCGGGTGTCGGAGACGGTCAGCACGCACAGCGACAGCGGGAGGAAGGTTTCGCCGGCGCTCATGCGGCCTCCGTCAGCAGCTTGAGTTCGTCGGCCTGGTGCTCGCGGGTCAGGCGGTCGACCAGTTCGTCCAGGTCGCCGGCCATCACCTGCGGCAGCGCGTAGAGCGTGAGCCCCTCGACGCGATGGTCGGTGATGCGGCCCTGCGGGAAATTGTAGGTGCGGATGCGCTGGCTGCGGTCGCCGCTGCCGACCTGCAGCCGGCGCGACTGCGCCTGCGCCGCGGCCTGCTTCGAGCGCTCCTCGTCCAGCAGCCGCGCCTTGAGCAGCGACATCGCGCGGGCGCGGTTCTTGTGCTGGCTGCGCTCGTCCTGGCATTCGACCACGATGCCCGAGGGCAGGTGGGTGATGCGGATGGCCGAATCGGTCTTGTTGACGTGCTGGCCGCCGGCGCCCGAGGCCCGGAAGGTGTCCACGCGGATGTCGCCGTCGCGAAGCTCGATCTCGTCCACTTCGTCGAGCTCGGGCAGGATCGCCACCGTCGCCGCCGAGGTGTGGATGCGGCCCTGCGACTCGGTGGCCGGCACGCGCTGCACGCGATGGGTGCCGGATTCGAATTTCAGCCGTGAATAGGCGCCGCGGCCCTCGATGCGGGCGACGATTTCCTTGTAGCCGCCGTGTTCGCCTTCGCTGGCCGACACCACCTCGACGTTCCAGCGCTGTTTTTCCGCGTAGTGCGCATACATGCGGAACAGGTCGCCGGCGAACATCGCGGCTTCGTCGCCGCCGGTGCCGGCGCGGATCTCCAGGAACAGGTTGGCCTCGTCGCGCGGATCGCGGGGCACCAGCAGCAGGGCCAGGGATTCATCGAGCTCGGCCAGGCGCTGGCGCGCGGCCGGGATTTCCTCCTCGGCCAGTTCGCGCAGTTCGGGGTCCTCGCGCATGCCCTCGGCGGCCTGCAGGTCGCGCTGGGCCTGCGACCAGGCGGCCAGGCCGGCGGCGACGGGCTCGAGCTGCGCGTATTCCTTGGACAGCGCACGGAATCGATGGTTGTCGGCCAGCACGTCGGGGTCGGCGAGCAGGCGGCCGACTTCCTCGTGGCGTTCGGCCAGGGCCTCGAGCTTACGGCGCAGGCCGGGAGTCATCGTCGTCCTTGTAGAGGCGTTCGGCGGCGCGCAGCAGGTCCAGGTCGCCGTCGAGCGCGGCCTGGCGCAGCGCGCTGGACGGCCCGTGCAGCAGCTTGTTGGTCAGCTGGTGGGCCAGCCGGTCGAGCACCTCTTCGGGGGGGCGGCCGGCGGCCAGCTGTTCCCGGGCCCGGGCCAGGGCTTCGGCGCGCGCGAGTTCACCGCGGCTGCGCAGCGCCTTGAGCGCATCCTGCCGGCCCTGGGCGCGCCACCAGGCCATGTAGTGCTCGACCTGAAGGTCGATGATGGCCTGGGCCTGTTCGGCGGCCTCGCGGCGCGAGGCGCGGTTTTCCTCGATCACCTGTTCCAGGTCATCGACGGTGTACAGATAGACGTCGGACAGCGTGGCGACGCGGGGGTCGATGTCGCGCGGCACGGCCAGGTCGAGCATGAAGACGGGACGGTGGCGGCGCGCCTTGAGCGCGGCCTGCACCACGTCGTGGCCCAGCACCGGCTCGCGCGATGCGGTGGCGGTGATCACGATGTCGGCCTCCGGGAGGTGGCGCGGCAGCTCCGACAGCGGCAGGGCGTAACCGCCGTGGCGGCTGGCCAGGGCCTGGGCGTGCTCGAGCGTGCGGTTGGCGACCAGCAGGCGCTTGGCCTTGGCGTCGACCAGGTGGCGCGCGGCCAGTTCGATCGTGTCGCCGGCGCCAACCAGCAGCACGGTCGCGCGGTCGAGCTCACTGAAGACCTGGCGCGCCAGGCGCACGGCGGCATAAGCCACCGACACGGGGTGGGCGCCGATGCGGGTGTCGGTGCGCACGCGCTTGGCGACCTGGAAGCTCTGCTGGAACAACCGGTCCAGCGGCGTGCCCAGGCGATGCTGGCCGCGCGCGGCCTGCCAGGCGTCCTTCACCTGGCCCAGGATCTGCGGTTCACCCAGCACCAGGGAGTCCAGGCCAGTGGCCACCCGGAACAGGTGGCGAACGGCGTCGTCGTCCCGATGCAGGTAGAGATAGTCCGACAGGGTGGCCGGCGCGAGGCCGTGGTAATGCGCAAGCCACGCGGCCACGCCGGCCTCGGCGCCTTCTTCGACCTGGGCGTAGATCTCGGTGCGGTTGCAGGTCGAGAGCAGGGCGGCCTCGGCCACGCCGGGCACCG
>CAXAYM010000297.1:0-3368 GCA_963973175.1 uncultured Arenimonas sp. | reverse complement strand
CGTCCCATCACCACGAAGGTCAGCCCGGCCATCGCGAAGGCAGGCAGCAGCAGGTCGCGGGCCTCCACCTCAGGCGCCCCGCCGCTGCAGCATCAACTTCTTGATCTCGCCGATCGCCTTGGCCGGGTTCAGGCCCTTCGGGCAGGTCCGGGTGCAGTTCATGATGGTGTGGCAGCGGTAGAGCTTGAAGGGGTCTTCCAGGTCATCGAGCCGGGCGCCGGTGTCCTCGTCGCGCGAATCGACGATCCAGCGGTAGGCCTGGAGCAGGATGGCCGGGCCCAGGTAGCGGTCGCCGTTCCACCAGTAGCTGGGGCAGCTGGTCGAGCAGCAGGCGCACAGGATGCACTCGTACAGGCCGTCGAGCTTGGCCCGGTCTTCCTTGGACTGCAGGCGCTCCTTGGCGGGCGCGGCGCTCTGGGTGCGCAGCCAGGGTTTGATCGAGGCGTACTGGGCGTAGAAATGCGTCAGGTCCGGGACCAGGTCCTTCACCACCGGCATGTGCGGCAGCGGATAGATCGGCACTTCCTTCTTGCCGCAGTCCTCGATCGCCTTGGTGCAGGCCAGGGTGTTGGTGCCGTCGATGTTCATCGCGCAGGAGCCGCAGATGCCCTCGCGGCAGGACCGGCGGAAGGTCAGCGTCGGGTCGATCTCGTTCTTGATCTTGATCAGCGCGTCCAGGACCATCGGCCCGCACGCATCCATGTCCACCTCGTAGGTGTCGGTGCGCGGGTTGGCGCTGTCGTCCGGGTTCCAGCGGTAGACCTTGAAGGTGCGCACGTTCTTCGCGCCCTGGGCCGCGAAGTGCTTGCCCTTGCCGACCTTGGAATTCTTGGGGAGGGTGAACTCAGCCATTTTCGGGTATCCAGGAGGTCAGTAGGTACGGGCCTTGGGCGGGACGACGTCCACGTCCTTGCTCAGCGTGTACATGTGCACCGGGCGGTAGTCGATGCGGGTCTGCCCCGCTTCGTCCACCCAGCACAGGGTGTGTTTGTGCCAGTTGTCATCGTCGCGCTCGGCGAAATCCTCGCGGGCATGGGCGCCGCGCGATTCCTTGCGGTTTTCCGCCGACACCATGGTGGCCACGGCCTGGCCGAGCAGGTTCTGCAGCTCCAGGGTTTCGATCAGGTCCGAGTTCCAGACCATCGAACGGTCCGAGACCCGGACGTCTTCGAACGACGCATGCACCTCGCGGATCTTCTGCACGCCTTCGAGCAGAGTTTCGCCGGTGCGGAAGACCGCGGCGTTGTTCTGCATCACCTGCTGCATGTTGTCGCGGATCGCCGCGGTCGGCGTGCCGCCGCTGGCGTTGCGCAGCTTGTCGAGGTTGGCCAGGGACTTGTCGCAGGCCGATGCCGGCAGCGAGGCGTGCGGCGCGCCGGGCTTGATGGTCTCGGCGCATCGGTTGGCTACCGCGCGGCCGAACACCACCAGGTCGAGCAGCGAGTTCGAGCCCAGGCGGTTGGCGCCGTGCACCGACACGCAGGCCGCTTCGCCGATCGCATACAGGCCCGGCACCACGGTGTCGGGATTGCCGTCCTTCAGCGTGACGACCTCGCCGTGGTAGTTGGTCTGCAGGCCGCCCATGTTGTAGTGCACCGTCGGCAGCACCGGGATCGGCTGCTTGGTGACGTCGACGCCGGCGAAGATCTTCGCGGTTTCGGCGATGCCCGGCAGCTTCTCGTGGATGTCGGCCGGATTGAGGTGGGTGAGGTCAAGGTGGATGTGGTCCTTCTTCGGGCCCACGCCGCGGCCCTCGCGGATCTCGATGGTCATCGAGCGCGACACCACGTCGCGCGAGGCCAGGTCCTTGGCGTTGGGCGCGTAGCGCTCCATGAAGCGCTCGCCCGCCGAGTTGCGCAGGATGCCGCCTTCGCCGCGCACGCCTTCGGTGATCAGGCAGCCGGCGCCGTAGATGCCGGTGGGATGGAACTGCACGAACTCCATGTCCTGCAGCGGCAGCCCGGCGCGCAGGGCCATGCCGCCGCCGTCGCCGGTGCAGGTATGGGCCGAGGTGGCGCTGAAATAGGCACGGCCGTAGCCGCCGGTGGCCAGCACCGTGCCCTGGGCGCGGAAGAGATGCAGTTCGCCGGTGCTCATGTCGAGCGCGAGCACGCCGCGGCAGGCGCCCTCCTCGTCCATGATCAGGTCGAGCGCGAAATACTCGATGAAAAACTCGGCCGAATGCGCCAGCGACTGCTGGTAGAGGGTGTGCAGGATGGCGTGGCCGGTGCGGTCGGCGGCGGCGCAGGTGCGCTGGGCGGTGCCCTTGCCGTAGTGCGTGGTCATGCCGCCGAAGGGGCGCTGGTAGATCCTGCCGTCCTCGGTGCGCGAGAACGGCACGCCCTGGTGTTCGAGCTCGATGATCGCCGGGATGGCCTCGCGGCACATGTATTCGATGGCGTCCTGGTCGCCCAGCCAGTCCGAGCCCTTGATGGTGTCGTAGAAGTGGAAGCGCCAGTCGTCCTCGCCCATGTTGCCGAGCGCGGCGGAAATGCCGCCCTGCGCCGCGACGGTGTGCGAGCGGGTCGGGAAGACCTTGCTGATGCAGGCGGTTTTCAGGCCTTTCTGGGCCAGCCCGAAGGTGGCGCGCAGGCCGGCACCGCCGGCGCCGACGACGACCATGTCGTAGGTGTGCTCGTGGATCTTGTAGGCGGACGTCATGGCGTTCTCAGGCAGTGAAGACGATGCGGCCGATGGCCAGCAGGGAGGCGATGGCGGCGATCGCGAAGACGAACTTGGTGATCACCTGCAAGAGCAGCTCGGCGCCGCCGTGAACGTAATCCTCGATCACCACCTGCAGGCCGAGCCTGGCGTGCCAGAGCAGCGAGAGCACGAAGGCGGTCAGGATGGCGGCGGTCAGCGGCTGGGCCAGCATCGCGCGCACGGTGGCCTGGTCGCGACCGATCATGCCGACCATGAGGATCACGAACCACGGGGTCATCAGCAGCAGCGCAATGGCGGTCAGGCGCTGGTGCCACCAGTGGCTGGTGCCGTCCTTGGCCGAACCCAGGCCCTTGGCCCGGGCAAGCGGGTTGCGCAGGTTCATGCCGCACCTCCCAGGCTCCAGCCAATGAACCAGAGGCCGCCGGTCAGCAGCAGCGTCAACACAGCCACGGCGTAACCGCTGGCGTAGAACTTGGGGATTTCATAGCCGTGGCCGGCGTCCCAGGCAAGGTGACGGATGCCATTGAGGAAGTGGTAGACGAGGCAGGCCGACAGCCCGAACAGCAGCACCTTCCCGGGAATCGAGGCCAGGGCCGCCCTGGCCATGTCAAAGCTGCCCGCATCGCCGGCGACCGCCACCAGCCAGGCGACGAAGACCAGCGAGCCCAGTGCCAGCACGATGCCGGTGGCGCGGTGCAGGATGG
>CAXAYM010000296.1:0-3372 GCA_963973175.1 uncultured Arenimonas sp. | reverse complement strand
CCCCCGGGCGCCGGGCGCCGTGCACGACGGGCTCGAGGAAATCGCCCGCCAGCGGGAGCATTTCGGCCCGGCCCACCCCACCGTGCTCGCCCGGCTGGGGGAGCTGTATGCCAACGAGGTCTCGCCCGTGGGTCCGCGCGTCCTGGTCCAGGGCAACCCGGTCTACCTGGGACAACCCGACGTCGTCGGCGAGGTCCGCGCCACCCTGCTGGCGGCGCTGCGGGCGGCGGTGCTCTGGCGCCAGCTCGGCGGCAGCTACTGGGACTTCCTGGTCGGCCGCCGCGCGCTGGCGCAGGCCACCCGCGAATGGCTTGATGCCACCGCCTGAGCGCGACGCGGCGCGGCCACCGGCCGGACGGGAGGGTACGGTTTCGGGCATAATATGGGGCTAACCAGCCCCCGGAGCCTGTCCATGAGCGACTCCTTCGCCACCCGCGACCAATTGGCCGTCAACGGCAAGTCCTACACCTTCTACAGCCTCGAGAAACTCGGCCAGCGCTTCGACATCAAGCGCCTGCCCTACTCGATGAAGATCCTGCTCGAGAACCTCCTGCGCTGCGAAGACGGCGGCATGACGGTGGGCAAGGAACACATCGAGGCCGTGGCCACCTGGGACGCGAAGAAGGAACCGGACACCGAGATCGCCTTCATGCCGGCGCGCGTGGTGCTGCAGGATTTCACCGGCGTGCCCTGCGTGGTCGACCTGGCGGCGATGCGCGACGCGGTGGTCCGGCTCGGCGGCAACGCCGACCAGATCAACCCGCTGATTCCCTCCGAACTGGTCATCGACCACTCGGTGCAGGTGGATGTCTTCGGCAAGCCCGAGGCGCTGGACCTGAACGGCAAGATCGAATTCCAGCGCAACCAGGAGCGCTACAGCTTCCTGCGCTGGGGCCAGAAGGCCTTCGACAACTTCAAGGTCGTGCCGCCGAACACCGGCATC
The DNA here is from genome assembly GCA_963973175.1 of uncultured Arenimonas sp. GTDB lineage: Bacteria > Pseudomonadota > Gammaproteobacteria > Xanthomonadales > Xanthomonadaceae > Arenimonas. The sequence goes on along the minus strand of CAXAYM010000296.1, from coordinate 2,429 downwards.
GTGCACCAGGTCAACCTCGAGCACCTGGCCCGCGTGGTCATGACCGGCGAACAGGACGGCGAACTGGTCGCCTACCCGGACACCGTGTTCGGCACCGACTCGCACACCACCATGATCAACGGCATCGGCGTGCTGGGCTGGGGCGTCGGCGGCATCGAGGCCGAGGCCGCGATGCTGGGCCAGCCGAGCTCCATGCTCATTCCGCAGGTCGTGGGCTTCAAGCTCACCGGCAAGCTGCCCGAGGGCGCCACCGCCACCGACCTGGTGCTCACCGTCACCCAGATGCTGCGCAGCCTGGGCGTGGTCGGCAAGTTCGTCGAGTTCTACGGCGATGGCCTGGACCACCTGCCGCTGGCCGACCGCGCCACGATCGCCAACATGGCCCCGGAATACGGCGCCACCTGCGGCATCTTCCCGGTCGACGAAGAGTCGCTCACCTACCTGCGCCTGTCCGGCCGCGACGAAGACCAGGTCGCCCTGGTCAAGGCCTACGCCCAGGCCCAGGGCCTGTGGCGCACCCCGGGCCAGCCCGAAGCCGAGTACAGCGCCACGCTGACGCTTGACATGGCCGACGTGAAGCCGTCGCTGGCCGGCCCCAAGCGCCCGCAGGACCGCGTGCTGCTGACCGACCTCAAGCGCAACTTCGAGGAAAACCTCGCCGGCCTGACCGCCAAGCGCAAGCCGGCCAACACCGAAGTAGCGCGCATGGACGCCGAGGGCGGGCACCAGCCGCAGGCCGACCATCTGGCCGCACGCCCCAAGTCCAAGCTGCGCATCCAGGACCAGGACGTCGAGATCACCGATGGCTCCGTGGTCATCGCCGCCATCACCTCCTGCACCAACACCTCCAACCCGGCGGTGATGCTGGGTGCCGGCCTGCTGGCCCGCAACGCGGCTGCGAAGGGCCTCAAGGCCGCGCCGTGGGTGAAGACCTCGCTTGGCCCGGGCTCGCTGGTGGTCACCGACTACCTCAAGAAGGCCGGCCTGCTCGACGACCTCGAGAAGCTGGGCTTCTACGTGGTCGGCTACGGCTGCACCACCTGCATTGGCAACTCGGGCCCGCTGCCGGAGGAAGTCTCCAAGGCGATCGCCGAGAACGACCTGGTGGCCACCTCGGTGCTGTCGGGCAACCGCAACTTCGAAGGCCGCGTGCATTCGGAAGTGAAGATGAACTACCTGGCCTCGCCGCCACTGGTCGTCGCCTATGCCATCGCCGGCACCGTGGACATCGACCTGAGCACCGAGCCGCTGGGCACGGGCAGCGACGGCAAGCCGGTGTACCTCAAGGACATCTGGCCGACGAACAAGGAAATCGGCGACTTCATCGCCCGCACGGTCGGCCCCGAGATGTTCAAGGCCAACTACGCCAACGTCTTCGCCGGCGACACGCGCTGGAACCAGATCCAGTCGCCCGACGGCGCCAAGTTCGCCTGGGACGAGGCCTCCACCTACATCAAGAACCCGCCCTACTTCGACGGCATGAAGATGGAGGTCGGCTCCATCGCCGACATCCACGGCGCGCGCGTGATGGGCCTGTTCGGTGATTCGATCACCACCGACCACATCAGCCCGGCCGGCAACATCAAGGCCAGCTCGCCGGCCGGCAAGTTCCTGCAGGGTCGCGGCGTGCAGCCGGCGGACTTCAACAGCTACGGTTCGCGCCGCGGCAACGACGACGTGATGGTGCGCGGCACCTTCGCCAACATCCGCATCAAGAACCTGATGCTCGGCGGCGAAGAAGGCGGCAACACCATCCACTACCCGTCGGGCGAGAAGATGCCGATCTACGACGCGGCGATGAAGTACAAGGCCGAGGGCGTGCCGCTGGTGGTGTTCGCCGGCAAGGAATACGGCACCGGTTCCTCGCGTGACTGGGCGGCCAAGGGCACCAACCTGCTGGGCGTGAAGGCGGTCATTGCCGAGAGCTTCGAGCGCATCCACCGCTCGAACCTGGTCGGCATGGGCGTGCTGCCCTGCCAGTTCCTGGACGGCCAGAACGCCGAGAGCCTGGGCCTGAAGGGCGACGAGGTGGTGGAAATCACCGGCCTGGACGACGGCAAGGCCCGGCAGGCGACGGTGGTGGCCAAGCGCCCGGACGGCACCGAAGTCCGCTTCCAGGTGCAGGTGCTGCTGCTGACGCCCAAGGAAGTCGAATACTTCCGCCACGGCGGCATCCTGCACTTCGTGCTTCGCCAGCTGGCGGCCCGCAAGGCGGCCTGATCCGGCCACCCGCAGGAGCGCCTTCGGGCGCGAAAGAACGGCCCGCGAAAGCGGGCCGTTTTTTTTGGTCACGACGGTCGGGAATCTCCCGCCGCCCGGGACCGGACTTGCAGGAAAGCTACTCCCAGTCGACCGAGATCAGCTTCCAGTCGTCCCCCTCGAGCCGCCAGCCGGGATTGGCATAGACCGCACGATCGGCGTCGATCTGC
>CAXAYM010000295.1:0-3376 GCA_963973175.1 uncultured Arenimonas sp. | reverse complement strand
CCCATCCCGTCGGAAGTGGCCCGCGAACTGCCCGGCCAGCCGGTCCTGGGCGTGCGCCGCCGCGCCAAGTACCTGCTGCTCGACACCGCCCCGGGCAGCGCGCTGCTGCACCTGGGCATGTCCGGCATGCTGCGGGTCCTGCCCGCGCGCACCCCGGTGGCGACCCACGACCACGTCGACCTGGCCCTGGATTCGGGCCGCGTGCTGCGTCTCACCGACCCGCGGCGCTTCGGCTGCCTGCTCTGGCAACCGGCCGGCCAGACCCACGCCCTGCTGGCCCACCTCGGCCCGGAACCGTTGTCGGACGACTTCGACGGCGATTACCTGTTCGCGCTCAGCCGCGGCCGCAAGGCGCCGGTGAAGGCCTTCCTGATGGACCAGGCCGTGGTGGTGGGCGTGGGCAACATCTACGCCGCCGAGAGCCTGTTCCGCGCCGGCATCCCGCCGGGGCGATCAGCCGCGAGCGATACCGGCGGCTGGCCGCAGCGGTGAAGGCCATCCTCGCGCATGCGATCACCCGGGGCGGCACCACGCTGCGGGACTTCCTCAATGCCGACGGGGCGCCGGGTTACTTCGAGCAGGAACTGTTCGTCTACGGGCGGGAAGGCGAGGCCTGCAAGCGCTGCGGCCGGACGATCCGGGACGGGCGCATGGCCAACCGGGCGACGGCCTGGTGCCCCGGCTGCCAACGGTGAAGCTCGCCTGATTGGCTTATAGTGTCCCCAGCCCGCGCAGACGGGCCCCGGGGAGACATGAACGAGACTGCCGAAATCACCCAGTGGTTGAGCGCCGCCCGTGCCGGCGACAAGTCGGCGCTCGACCGGGTGCTGGCCACGCTCTACCGCGAACTGCACGGCATGGCCCGCCGCCAGCTCGGCGGCCAGCAGCATGGCCACACGCTCGACACCACCGCCCTGGTGCACGAGGCCTACCTCAAGCTGGCCGGGCGCGCCGAGGCCGAGTTCGAGGACCGTGCCCACTTCTTCGCCTACGCCGCCAGCGCCATGCGCTCGGTCGTGGTCGACTACGCCCGCCAGCGCATGGCGGTCAAACGTGGCGGCGACCTGCACCGCGTCACGGACCTGCCCGAGGACGCCGGCGGCGGCATGCGCCTGGACGAGGACATGCTGGGCCTGGACGTGGCGCTGAACAAGCTCAACGACCTCGACCCGCGCCTGGCCCAGGTGGTCGAGATGCGCTATTTCGCCGGCCTGTCCGAAACCGAGATCGCCGGCCTGCTCAAGCGCTCCGAGCGCAGCGTGCGCCGCGACTGGCAGAAGGCCCGCATGTTCCTGCTGGCGGCGCTGCAGGGCTGACCGGCAACCCCCGCGGTGGACACCGAACGCTGGTCCACGCTGTCCCTGCTGCTCGATGAACTGATCGAGCTGGACCCGCCTGCGCGCAGCCGCCGCCTGGCCGAGATCGACACCGTCGATGCCCCCCTGGCGACCGAGCTGCGCAAGCTGATCGCGCTTGAAGAGGAACGCCCCGACTTCCTGTCCGAATCGGTGGTCGATGCCTCGCTGTTTTCGCCCCAGCCCGGCCAGCAGGTCGGCCCTTACAAACTGGAACGCCCGCTGGGCGAAGGCGGCATGGGCCAGGTCTGGCTGGGCACCAGCGGCGGGTGGCGGTGAAACTGCTGCGCCCGGGGCTGGGCGATGCCGGCCTGCGCCAGCGGTTCACGCGCGAACGGCAGATCCTGGCGCGCCTGGGCCACGCGCACATCGCCCGGCTGCTCGACGCCGGCGTCAGCAGCGACGGCCAGCCCTACCTGGCGCTGGACTATGTGCAGGGCCAGCCGATCACCCAGTACGCGCAGCAGCTGGCGCTGCCGGTGCAGCAGCGGCTGCGGTTGTTCCTGCAGGTCTGCGCCGCGGTCAGCCACGCCCACGCCAACCTGGTGGTGCACCGCGACCTCAAGCCTTCGAACATCATGGTCACGCCGGCCGGCGAGGTCTGCCTGCTCGATTTCGGCATCGCCAAACTGCTCGACGAACCCCAGGACGGCAGCCCGGAGATCACCGGCACCGGCACGCGCGCCTTCACCCTGTACTACGCCGCGCCCGAACAGCTGCGCAACGGCGTCATCACCACGATGACCGACGTCTACGCGCTGGGCGTGGTGCTCTACGAACTGCTGGTCGGCCGCAAACCCTACGACCCCGCGCGCGGCACCGACGCGGCCTGGGAAGAAGCCATCCTCACCGCCGACCCGGTCCGGCCCTCGCAGGCGGCCTTCCGGCTCGCCCGCGAGCAGGGCGACCCGAACCCGCGCCGCTTGTCGCGTGAACTGTCCGGCGACCTGGACAACATCCTGTGCAAGGCCCTGGCCAAGGCGCCGGAAGACCGCTACGTCTCGGTGGAAGCCCTGGCCCAGGACCTGCGACGGCATCTGGATGGCGAGCCGGTGCTGGCGCGCCCGCACAGCCTGGGTTACCGCAGCATCAAGTTCGTGCGCCGCAATTCCGTGGCGCTGCTGGTCAGCGGCCTGTTCACGGCGATGATGCTGGGCGCGGTCGGCTTCCTGGCCTGGCAGACGCGCATCGCCCTGCAGGAAGCCGAACGGGCCCAGGCGATGCAGGATTTCGTGATCGCACTGTTCGAGGACACCGAACAGGCCGGCGACGGCGGCCTGGACGCCCGCGCCCTGCTCGATGCCGGCGTGCGCCGCGCCGACACCGAACTGCGCAACCAGCCCCAGGCCCGCGCCGAGCTGCTGGGCCTGGTCGCGCGCCTGCGACAGGGCCTGGGCGACGATCGCCAGGCCCTGGAGCTGCTCGACCGCCAGGCCGACATCCTGGGCACGCTCTCGGGCCCGGCGCCGGCGCAGCTGGGCGTCGAGGCCGCGGCGCTGCGGGGCCGCAGCCTGCGCAGCCTGGGCCAGGCCGAAAACTGCGTGCGCGCCCTGGTGCCCTGGCTGCCGGTGGCCCAGCAACAGGCCGCGGCGGCCCCTCGCGCTTCGGCTGAATTCCTTTCCCAGCTGGGTCGCTGCCACCGCGAGCTGGGCGGCCGCGAAGTGGCGCGCGACCTGTTCGGCCGCGCCCTTTCCCTTCGCAACCAGGGCGACGAAAGCAAGGTGCTGCAGGCCGAGAGCCGGGCCGACCTGGCCGGGCTGCTGGCCGACGAAGGCCGCTACGAAGAAGCCGTGCGCGGGCTGCGCGAAGCCCTGGCCCTGCTGCGCGATTCGGGCGGCGACCGCAATGCGCTCGGCGTGGAGGTCTGGCGCGACCTCGGCCGCTACCAGGTGGCGCTGGGCGACACCGTTGAGGGCGAGTCCTCCTACCGCCAGGCGCTGCAGATCACGCTCGACCGCTTCGGCCTGAACCACCCGCTGACCACCGGCGTGCAGCGGCCCCTGGGCGGACTCCTGCTGGAG
>CAXAYM010000294.1:0-3381 GCA_963973175.1 uncultured Arenimonas sp. | reverse complement strand
CGCAGCCAGCGGGTACCGGCGCCGGCGGAACGCGGGCCGGTGAATTCGAGCTGGAAGCTTTCGATGTTCGGATCGGTGTTCCCGGCCATCGACAGCACCGGGGTCTCGACCTCGAGCACGTCGCGCTCGGCGAAGAAACGCCGTATCAGCGCGTAAAGGTCGGCCCGCAGGCGCAGGGCCCTGGCATGGGCGGTGGGCTTGCTGTTCTTCATCCCGCTACTTTACGCCGCGGCCGCCGGACGCGACGTGATGGCGGTCACCGCGCTTCGTGCTCGTTCAGGAAGTCCAGCAGGCGCTTTTCGTCCCAGACCTCGATGCCCAGGGCGGTCGCCTTCTCGAGCTTCGAGCCGGCCGCCTCGCCGGCGACCAGGAAGCTGGTCTTCTTTGAAACGCTCGACGCCACCTTGGCGCCCAGGGCCTGCAGGCGGTTGCCGGCCTCGTCGCGGCTCATGGCGTCCAGGGAACCGGTCAGCACCACGGTCTGGCCGGCCAGCGGCCCCTCGGCGGCCCGTTGGGGACCGGTTTCCTTCCAGGCCACGCCGGCGGCGCGCAGCGCGGCGATCACTTCGCGGTTGTGCGGTTCGGCAAAAAAACCCACGATGCGCTCGGCCACTACGGGTCCGATGTCCGGGATCTCGACCAGGCTGTCCAGGTCCGCCGCCATGATCGGGTCCAACGCACCGAACCAGCGCGCCAGCGTGCGCGCGGTCGACTCACCGACGTCGCGGATGCCCAGCGCGAACAGGAGTCGCTCGAGCGTCGTGGCCTTGCTGGCGGCGATCGCATCCACGAGGTTTTCCGCCCAGCGCGTGGCGACCTTGCCGGCCTTGACGGTTTCCGGGACGGTGCCGTCGCGTTCGTCGGCGCGGCGCTTCATCTCCAGGAAATCGTCCAGGCCCAGCCCGTAAAGATCCGCGACGGTGCGGACGTAATCGAAGTCTACGAGCGCCTCGATGAACCGTTCGCCCAGGCCATCGATGTCCATGGCCTTGCGCGAAGCGAAGTGCACCAGCGCCTGCTTGCGCTGCGCCGGGCAGACCAGGCCGCCGGTGCAGATCAGCGTGGCGCCCTCGGCATATTCGACGCCGGCCTTGGTCTGGCGAAGCACCTTGCGCACGGCTTCGATATGGGACCCGCAGGCGGGGCATTCCGAGGGGAAGGACCAGGGGGCGTGCAGCGGCCGGCCCTTGCTGTCCACCGGGCGGCGATCCTCGACCACGCGCACCACTTCGGGAATCACGTCGCCGGCGCGGCGCACGATGACGCTGTCGCCGACGCGCACGTCCAGGCGGGCAATCTGGTCGGCATTGTGCAGCGTGGCATTGGTGACGGTGACGCCCGCCACCTGCACCGGCGCCAATCGCGCCACCGGGGTAAGGGCGCCGGTGCGGCCGACCTGGACCTCGATTGCTTCGACCGTGGTGGTCTGCTCCTGGGCCGGGAACTTGTGCGCGATGGCCCAGCGCGGCGCCCGCGAAACAAACCCCATGGCCTTCTGCTGGTCCTGGCGATCGAGCTTGTAGACCACGCCGTCGATGTCATAGGGGAGTTGGTCGCGCAGCGCTGCGATGCCTTCGTAGTACGCCAACAGGCCATCGGCACCTTGCGCCACCGACACCTCGGGCGACACCGGGAAGCCGAAACCACGCAGCGCCTGCAGCACTTCCGAATGGCGGCCGGGCACCGCCCAATCGCCGGTGGCGCCCAGGCCGTAGGCGAAGAAGGCCAGCGGCCGCGCCGCCGCGAGCTTCGGGTCGAGCTGGCGCAGCGAGCCGGCCGCGCCGTTGCGCGGGTTCGCCAGCACCTTTCCGCCGCTTTCGCGCATGCGGGCGTTGTAGGCCTCGAAGCCGGCGCGGGGCATGTAAACCTCGCCGCGCACCTCCAGCAGCGCGGGCGGTTCGCCGCCGCGAAGCTTCAGCGGGATCGCGCGGATGGTGCGCAGGTTCTGGGTCACGTCCTCGCCGGCGGCGCCGTCACCGCGGGTGGCGCCACGCACGAAGTGACCGTCCTCATAGCGCAGGCTGATCGCCAGGCCGTCGAGCTTGGGCTCCACCGAAAAGGCCGGATCGGTTTCGCCCAGTTCCTTGCCGATGCGGGCGACGAACTCGCGAACTTCTTCCTCGCTGAAGGCATTGTTGAGCGACAGCATGGGCACGTCGTGCACCACGGTCTCGAAACCGGGCAGGACGCCCGCGCCGACCCGCTGGGTTGGCGAGTCGGGGGTGCGCAGCTCGGGATGGGTCTCTTCGATCGCCTGCAGTTCGCGAAGCATGGCGTCGTATTCGGCGTCCGGAATGGCCGGATCGTCGAGCACGTGGTAGCGGTGGTTGGCATCCTCGAGCGCACGGCGGAGGCTGGCGGCACGCGAGGCGGGGGACGGCGTCGAGCTGGGCATGCCGCCATTTCGCCAGAAAAAGAAAACCCCGGGAAGTCCCGGGGTTTCCAGGGTCACTCGGGGCAGGAATTACTGCTCGTCGCGGTAGTCCCAGACCGTCCAGGGGCAGCCGCGCTCGCAGGAGCGTTCAATGCGCCGCCGGCCGCACTGGTACACGCCGACTTCTTCGCCGTCCGAGTTGATGTAGGTGGACACCAGGGTGCAGAGAGTATCCGCTTCGGCGGTGCCGACCAGGCCCTCGCCCGCCGGCGCGATCGCGTTGGCGCCGAACAGCACGGCGGCGGAAAGACAGGCGGTGCGAAGCAGGTTCTTGAAATTCATCGGGTGGAACTCCGGATCAGGCAGCAACGTCGCTGCCCTGTCTATATAGATCACGGATTCCCGCCACCACAACGCAAGACTTGCTCACCATGACAGCACGCGAAGGCAATCGGACTAACCCGGTTAGCACCTCATCGTGTCGTGCGCAGGTCCCACTTGGTCTGCTTGCGGTCGTAATTGCGCAGGTCTTCGCGGATATGGGCGATGCGCTGGCGGCCGAGTGCATTGCGCTCTTCGTCGAGCAGCACGCCGTCGAGCAGTTCGGCCATGCGCTGCGCCGTGGGCAGCATCGCGTCCCAGGCATCGAGCGCAGGCAACGGGCCCGGCAGCGCCATGAAGAAACTGATGCCCGGCGTGCGCAGATCCTGGATGCCGGCCATTTCGAAGGAGCCTGGCTTGACCAGGTTGGCCACCGAGAACACCGGACCCTGCTCGGGATGGTTGTCGACGAGGCGGTGGAAGATGTTCATGTAGCCATAGACCAGGCCGGCCTTCTCCGCAGCCACCACCAGGTCGGGGCCGTGGAAGGCCTGGCCGGCGCGGGCCGCCAGGTAGAGGCTGACGACCTTGTCGAAGTTTTCGTCCGGACGCGCGCCCGGCGCGGGCGGACCGGCCGGCTTGCGGTCCGGCACCGGTTCGCCGGCAAGCGTCTTTTCCAGCAGGTC
>CAXAYM010000293.1:0-3383 GCA_963973175.1 uncultured Arenimonas sp. | reverse complement strand
CAGGTCGGCTTCGTCCACCGCCGCCCACGCCTGGTGCGCGGTGGCGCCCGCCAGGCCTTCCTCGTCACCCGAGAGGCCGCCGGTGTCGCACAGGCCGAAGGGCCGGTCTTCGACCAGCCGGCAGAATCCATAGTGGCGATCCCGGGTGACCCCGGGTTCGTCGTGAACGAGCGCGTCACGGCTGCGCGTCAACGCATTGAAAAGCGTTGACTTGCCGACGTTGGGACGGCCCACGAGAGCGACCAATGGCAACACGCGGAACTCTCCCGTGGAAAAACGTCGGCCGGCTCAGGGCGCCGGCGACGGGTAGGCGGACAGGCGACCCTCGGAATCCAGCACCACCAGGGTGCCGGTCGGGGTGACCTGGGGGGTGCCACGGATCGGCGCACGGCCGGCCCGGTCGCGGCCGACGATGCTGCCATCGTCGCTGCGCAGCCAGTGCAGGTAGCCCTCGACGTCACCCACCACCAGGTAGTTGCCGTGAATGGCCGGCGTGGTCAGCCAGCGGCGGGCCAGGGCTTCCTGGCGCCAGAGCGCGGAGCCGGTGTTGCGATCCAGCGCCCAGACCGTGCCCGAGGGATCGGACAGCACGACGCGGTCGCCCAGCAGGGCCAGGCCGGAATAACCGCCGGTGTCGCGGTTCCAGAGCGGGCGGCCATTCTGTGTGGAGATCGCCATGGTCTGGCCGGCGAAGCTGGTGGCGTAGAGCTCGGAATAACCCAGGGCGATCTCGCCATCGACGTCGGCCATGCGGTCGAGGTCGTTGCGGCCCTCGGGTTCGGCGATCAGCTGGGTCCAGGCGACCAGACCGTCGCTGATGCGCAAAGCGACCACGGTGCCGTCGTCGTAACCGAGGTAGGCCAGCTGGCCGTCGCTGACCGGCGCGCCGTTGCCGCGCACGCTCAGGGCCGGGATGCCGCGGTCGAACACCCACTTGCGGGTGCCGTCGGCCGGATCCAGGCCGAAGGTACGGCCGTCGTTGCTGCGCACGATGATGCGGTCGGGCGTGACCAGCGGTGCCGCGATCACCTCGGAGGTGACCTTGGTGCGCCAGCGCTCGGCGCCGGTTTCGGAATCGAGCGCAATCACTTCGCCGTTGCGGCCACCGGCCACGACCATGCCGCCGCCCACACCCGGGCCGCCGCTCAGGCCGCCGTCGACGGACTTGCGGCGCCAGAAGAACAGCCGGCTGCCTTCCTTGCGGGTCGGGGCGACTTCGGAATCCCAGAGCACGTCGCCGGTGTTGGCGCTGATGGCCAGCACGCGGCCTTCGTCGTTGGACACGTAGAGGCGGTCGCCTTCGACGGCCGGGCGCTGGCGCAGTCCGAGGCTGGCGTTTTCATCGCCGAGCTTGCGCGACCAGGCCTTGTCGAAGGCCACGGGGCTGGCGATTTCGGTCAGTTCGGCCGGTTCCAGGGCCTTGCTGGCCTTGTCGCCGAACCAGCCCTTGATGGTGGTGCAGCCGGCGGTGGTGGCCAGCAACGCGGCGATGATCAGGGTACGACGCAGCATGCGCTCAGGCCTCCGGGGTCTCGGGCAGGCGGCCGCCGGCCGCGTTGAATTTCATTTCGACGATGCCGCGGGTCGGCGCCGCCACGTCGAGCGCGGCCAGGGCCTGCTCGTAAGCCGCGCGGGCCTGTTCGCGATTGCCCAGCGCCAGCTCGGCGTCGCCGCGCAGCTCGCCGGCCACGCCGGGGTAGCTGGGCAGCGGGTTCGCGTCCAGACGCTTGATCACGTCTTCGTGCCGGCCCAGCCCCGCGAGCAGGCGCATCGCGCGCAGCTGCAGCAGTTCGGCCAGGGCCGGATCGAGGTGTTCGGTCGGGACGCCATCAAGCTTGGCCAGGGCATCTTCGGCCTTGCCGTCCTGCTGCAGGCGCTGGGCCTCGTTGAGCGCGACCAGCGCCACGTAGGGCGTCTCGTTGTGCTGCTGGGCGATCGCCTCGGCGTGGGCCAGGGCCTTGTTGGTTTCGCCGGCGTCGGCGGCACGGTTGTAGGACACGAACTCCGCCGCGGCCTCGACCTTGCGCACCTCGCCCTGGTTCTGCCACCACTGCCAGCCACCCAGGGCGGCAAGGCCCAGGGCAACGCCGGTAATCAGGGAAGAGCCGTTGTTCTTGAGCCAGGCGCGAACGCGTTCGCCCTGTTCGTATTCGTCAATCTGGTCCATGGATCACTTCTTCAGGCCCGCGCGCGGACGGCGCGGGCAATGGGTCGGGTGGCCGGGGTGCGGTGGATTACCGCGCAGGCTCGGGTTCGCCGCCAGAGGATACCGTAAAGCGGGCGACGTTCGCCGCGCGGAAGGGCGCGAGGTCGACCGGGCGGCCGTCCTGGAATACCTCGACCGCAGCGGCATTGCCGAGCGTGATGTAGCCGACTTCGCCGTCGGCATAGCGGCGCTCGGCCCCCGCATCAAGCAGGGCGCGCTCAAGCGGGCGACCCTGGCGATCGTTCACTTCCAGCCAGCTCTGGCCGGAGAATCGCAGCACCAGGCCGTCCTGGCCGGCAATGGCGGCCGGCGGTTCGGGGGCCGGGGCCTTGTTCGGGACCGGCGCCATCGAGGCCATCACCGGCTCCGGGCCTTCCGGCTTCTCGACCGGCGCCGGCAGCGGCAGGCCTTTCGGATCGACCCGCTCCTGGCCAGGCTCGAGCGCCGCCAGCACGGACGGATCGGGCTCGAGGGTCAGGGACAGCGGCCGGTCGGCGTTCTGGTAATGGCGCGCCACCAGCACCACCGGCACGACCAGCACGGCGGTCATCACCAGGTACACGGCGTTTCGCAGCGACTTGTCGAGCGTGCGGCGAAAACGTGAACGCGAAGCCATCGGCACCAGCGCCGGCGTCGGGGCCGGCGCGACCACCGGCTGCAGCAGCTCCTGGGGCAGGCCCAGCAGCCGCAGGTAACTTCCGAGGTAACTGCGCACGTAGATGGGCGCACCCAGGCGCTGCCAGTCCTCGCGCTCCATCGCGTCCACGACGGCGACCGGCAGCCGCAGCTGCTGGCCCGCCTGCTCCTGGCTCAGGCCGGCCGCTTCGCGGGCCGTGCGCAGGCGCAGGCCAATGGGATCTTCAAATAACGCTTCCTGCCGACCCTCGGTAGTCATGACTGCGGAGATCCCTCCCTGGCGGTTGGCGTGTGGTCCGGGTAGCCCTGGCGAAGGCGGGTGCGATAACGCTCGGCGGCCGCACGGTCGCCCGCCCCTTCTTCGATGGCGATGCCCAGTTCGAGCAGCTCGATGCCGATCTCCCCCACCGACTCGCGGCGCTGGAGGAAGGCCCGGGCGCCCATGAAATTACCCTGGCGATATTGCAGTCGCGCCATCTGCTCAAGCAGCGCGGGACCGTCTGGGTCGATCTCGAGTCCCTTGCGCAGGGCCGGTTCAGCC
>CAXAYM010000292.1:0-3396 GCA_963973175.1 uncultured Arenimonas sp. | reverse complement strand
AAAGAACTCCGCTGGCGTTTCGCGTTTGCTGCCTGCCGGTATCAGGCGCAGGCGTGGAATGCCCGTGGGATAGATAATCCGGCCGATGTCGTAGTCCGGGTCTTCCAGGAAGTCCGTCAGCCCGGTTTCGGCGGCCAGGTCCACGACCACGCTGCCGGGCTTCATGTTCGCCACCATCGCGGCGCTGATGATCTTCGGCGCCGGCCGGCCGGGCACTGCCGCGGTGGTGACCACGACGTCCACGGTCTTGAGGTGTTCGCCCAGGCGGCGCTGCTGCTCGGCGCGCTCTTCGGCAGTGAGTTCACGCGCGTAACCACCTTCGCCCGCGGCGCTGACGCCAAGGTCGAGGAACTTGCCGCCCAGGGATTCGATCTGCTCACGGGTTTCCGGGCGCACGTCGAAACCTTCCACCTGCGCGCCCAGGCGACGGGCGGTGGCGATCGCCTGCAGGCCGGCGACGCCGGCGCCCATGACGAAGATGCGGGCGGCGGGAACGGTGCCGGCGGCGGTCATCATCATCGGGATGGCGCGGTCGAATGTCGCCGCGGCCAGCAGCACCGCCTTGTAGCCGGCCATGCCGGCCTGCGAGGACAGCACGTCCATGGCCTGCGCACGCGTGGTGCGCGGCAGCTTTTCCAGAGGAAACGCGGTGAGCCTGCCATCGACGAAGGCCTGCACGCGCGCCGGGTCGGCGTGCGGGGCGAGCAGACCGATCACCACGGCGCCGGGCTTGAGCCGGGCCAGGCGATCGTTCGCGGGCGGCTGCACGCAGACCAGCACGTCGGCCTGGGCCAAGGCGGCGTCGGCATCATCGGAAAATTCGGCGCCGGTGTAGCTGGCATCGGGAAAGAAGGCGGGTTCGCCGGCACCCCGTTCGATCAGGACCCGTGCGCCCAGGCCGGTGAGCTTGCGCGTGGTTTCCGGCGTCAGCGCGACGCGCCGTTCGCCCGGCGCGGTTTCACGGATGAAGACGATGCAGGCCGCCATGCGTGCCACTCCCCGGGTTATCCGGCCCTGATGCTACCGGAAACCACGGGGCGCGCGGCAGGGATCAGCCCAGGTCTTCGCGCAGCTTGCCCATCACGCGGTGCAGGACCTGGTCGAAGACCTGCTCCTGTTCGCGGACCAGCAGGTTGCCCGCCTGCTTCATCGCGGCCAGTTCCTCGACCGAGGCGACCAGCACGCGCACGCCGCGGCGGTTGACGAACATCAGGCGCGAGGAAATCGGGCTGATCCAGGACAGCTTTACCGGGTGGTGCTTGCCGTCTTCGCCGGCGATGTGGATCCAGGTGCCGATCTTGATCTGGCGCATCTGCTCCACGTCGCTGTCGCTGACCTCGAGACCGGCCTTGCCGCCGACGACCTCGAGCTTGGGCTTGAGGTCGGCCAGGGCGGCCGCGACGGCCGAACGGCGGTCGGGCATCTGCACGACCTTCTCCTCGACCGGCGGCTGGACCGGCACCTCGGCCTTGGCCGGCGCCTGGCCGCGGGCGCGGCGCTCGAGGCTGTCGGCCAGGCCCTGCATCACGTCCTGGGCAGCTTCGCCGATGATGCCGGAGCTGGCGAGCACGGTTTCGATGGGCTCGCGCATCGCCTGCACGGCGGGTGCGATGGCCTCGGGTGCGTCGCCCTGCTTGGGCAGCAGCGCCAGCAGGCGGTCGGCCATCGCCAGCGCATTCTGCCAGGAGCCGCTGTCGGGGCCCTCGCGCAGCGCGATCATCGAAAGGTGGTGGGTCCAGTTGCGCTCGAGGAAGTCGCGCATCGCCGGCGTCGGATCAAGGCCGCGCGTGCGCTGCTCGAGTTCGACCTTGGCCAGGTCGCGGGCCTGTTCCAGGCGCTCTTGGCCACGCTGGGCCTCGGCGGCGCGGCGCTCCGCCAGTTCAACGCGGCGGCGGTGCTGCTCGAGGAACTGGCGCAGTTCCTGTTCCAGGGTTTCGAAGATCGCCAGGTCCTCGTTGAACTCGGCGATCAGGCGGTCGACGGTGCTCTCGGCCTTCTGCAGCAGCTCGCGCTCCTGCGGGCCTTCGCCGCGGTTGCCCTCGACGGCCTCGGCCAGCGAGTTGAGCAGGCGGCGGGCCGGGTGGGTCTTGTAGAGGAACAGGCGGCGGTCCATGACCGCGGCCTTCACGAAGGGCACGACCAGGCGGGAAATCATGGTGCGGGCGGACTGTTCGAAGTCGCGCTCGTCGAACATCACGTCGAACAGCATGCCGACCAGGTCGACCGCGTCCTCGTCGGCCTGGCTGATGCTGACTTCCTCGGGCGGCAGGCCGATGCGGCTGGCACCCCGAAGCACTTCGTTCTTGAGCAACGCGGCCAGCGAGGCCTCGGGGCGCTCAAGCGCCTCGTTGACCGCCTGCGGCACGTTCGACTGCATCAGCGACAGCAGGGACATCATCTCGTTGGAAGCCAGCGGGCGCTGGCCGGCACCACCGGTCTGGCGGCCACCCTGCTGGGCGGCACCACCGCCCTGGGCCGGGCGCCAGGCATGCAGCAGCTGCTGGAGCACCTCGAAAACGGCGCGGTCTTCGGCGGCCGGACCTTCGGTGGGTTCACCGCCGGCACCGGAGGGCACGTACTCGGAGGCGGCCGGTGCGTACCCGTCGGCCGTGGCCGGGGGCACGTAGTCGGACTTGGGCTTCGTGCGCTGCACCGGCTTGGGCGCGACCTTGTCGGAGCGGAAGCCCGCGGCCTCGAGCCGGCCATTGAGGTCGGTCAGCAGGTCGCGAAGGTCGTGGATGAGTTCGCGCTCGTAGTACTTGAACAGCACCATGCGCACGTCGTCGGGCAGTTCGATGCCGGCATGCGCAGCGCCGATGGCGCCGGCCAGGGCATGGGCGCTGAGCGGATTGTCGTCGGCCTCGAGCTTGGCGACGCCGACCATGCGCGCCAGGCGGCCGGCCAGTTCGTCGAGCTGGTTGCCGTGGATGCGGGTAATGGCTTCGGCGGTGAGGTTGGTGGCCAGCTGCTGTTCGAGCTCGGCCTCGGGCAGCAGGCTCAGCTCGGGCAGGCCCTGCCCCGCGCCCTCGGCCTTGCGCGGGGCGGTGCGGGTTTCGAACGCGCTGAAGCCCTTGTCCAGGTAATCGCGGAAACCGCGCTCGAGCGGCGCGCGCGAGGTGCGCAGCGCGCGCATCGCGAACAGGTAGGGCGAGCCATCGGGCACGCCGTCCTTCTTCGCGAGGTCGAACAGCCAGTCGTCGGCACGGGCGAACACGCGGGCCAGCACGGCCTGCAGGTGTTCGGTGCTGCGGCGGCGCATCGCCGTCACCAGGTCGCGCGCGGGAGCCGGGGCGCTGGTCGGGGCATTGCCGGTGGTGGGATTTTCGTTCATGGGCCTCTGCACGCCGGGGGGGACTACGCGCTGTGGAGGAATTCTGGGTAATCGTGCCACAGATA
>CAXAYM010000291.1:0-3400 GCA_963973175.1 uncultured Arenimonas sp. | reverse complement strand
CGCCGCGTTTTTCCAGGAACCAGTTGCCGGCGGCGCCCGCCATCAGCGTGGGCAGCAGCTTGTCCGCGTCCAGGCCGAGCTTCTCGCCCAGTGCCAGGCCCTCGCAGACGGCTTCGTTGATGCCGGCCACCAGCACCTGGTTCACCGCCTTGGTGGCCTGGCCGGCGCCGGTGTCGCCCATGTGGGTGATGCGGGCCGCGTAGGCCTCGAGCACCGGACGCGCCCTGGCCAGGTCTGCTTCGCTGCCGCCGGCCATCACCGACAGCTTGCCGTTGCGGGCGCCTTCGACGCCGCCGGAGACCGGCGCATCGACGAAACCAATGCCCTTCGCCGCCAGCGCCGCCTGGGCCTGGCGTGCGGTAGCCACCGACACCGTGGAATGGTCCACGACCACGGCGCCCTTGCGCAGCACCTCGGCCAGCGCCTGTACATTCTCAAGCACGTCGGCGTCGAGGGACACGCACAAGGCCACGACCTCGCAGCCGGCGAAATCCGCGGCGGACGTCGCCGCGGCAAGGCCCAGCTCTTCCGCCAGCGCCTGCGCCTTGGAGGCCGTGCGGTTTCCGACCACGGCCAGCAGGCCGCGCGCGTGCAGGTGGCGCGCCATCGGTGCGCCCATCGCGCCCAGGCCGATGAATCCTGCCTTCATGCCTGGCCTCCGTCCGCGTTTTCTTCGTGCAGGTAGGTGTAGCCCGTCAGGCCGGTTTCCAGGTCGACCAGCAGCTTGGCGGCTTCGCCCGGATCCAGGCCGGCGGCGTCGACCTTGGTCTTGTAGGCAAAGCGCAGTTCGTTGAGGTCGTAGCCGACGTAGTCGAGCATCACGTCGGTGGTGTCGCCCTTGCGCTGGCGGGCCACGGAATAACCGCCACCTTCGCCGAGCTCGACGTTGGCAGTGTCGGTGTCGCCGAACAGGTTGTGGATGTCGCCCAGGGTCTCCTGGTAGGCACCGACCATGAAGATGCCCAGGCGGTAGCTCTCGCCCTCGCGCGGCGAATGCAGCGGCAGCGAACTGTCGAGCGACTCGGATTCGACGTAGCTGTCGATGCGGCCGTCGGAGTCGCAGGTGAGGTCGGCGATGACGCCGCGGCGGTCCGGCGCTTCGTCCAGGCGCGCGATCGGCACGATCGGGAACACCTGGTCGATGGCCCAGACGTCGGGGATCGACTCGAACACCGAGAAATTGACGAAGTACTTGTCCACCAGGCGCTCGTTGAGTTCGTCGAGCACGTCGCGGTGGCTGCGTTCCTGCGCGGTCAGGCGCTCGCGCACGTCATGCGCGATTGCATAGAACAGGTCGTCGAGCCGCGCACGGTGGCGCAGCGTGATCTGGCCGAGCGCGTAAAGGGCCTGGCCCTCGGCCAGGTGGTGCTGGGCCTCGTGGAACAGCTCCAGCGCCGGACGCTGCCCCAGCGCGGCATGGGTTTCGCGCAGGTGACGCACCACCGAAGGCTCGTCGTCATCCGAACGCGGCACCTGGCCCTCGGGCGCGCGTTCGACTTCCGACACGTTCACCACCATCACCGCGTGGTGGGCGGTCATGGCGCGACCGGCTTCGGTGACCATGCGCGGCGGCGTGATGCCTTCCTCTGCACAGGCTTCGGCCAGGGGCTGCACCAGGGTGTGCGCGTACTGGTCGAGACCGTAGTTGATCGAACAGAACCCGCGCGAACGGGTGCCCTCGTAGTCCACGCCCAGGCCGCCGCCGGAATCCATGAAGCGCACGTTGCAGCCCAGGCGGGTGAGTTCGACGAAATAGCGCACCGCTTCGCGCATGCCGTTGGCGATGTCGCGCACGTTGGAGATCTGGCTGCCCATGTGGAAATGCAGCAGCTGCAGGGTGTCGAGCATGTCGGCGGCCTTGAGGCGCTCGACCAGGTCGAGCACCTGGCGCGGCGAGAGGCCGAACTTGGCCTTGTCGCCGCCGCTGTTCTGCCACTTGCCGGCGCCCAGCGAGGCCAGGCGCAGGCGCACGCCCAGGCCCGGCTTCACGTCCAGGGCCCTGGCTTCCTCGATCACCATCGCCAGCTCGCTGGGCTTCTCGATGACGATGAAGGTCTCCAGGCCCAGCTTGCGGCCGATCAGGGCCAGGCGGATGAACTCGCGGTCCTTGTAGCCGTTGCAGATCACCAGGCTGCCCGGACGCGCGAGCCCCAGCACCGCCATCAGCTCGGGCTTGGAGCCGGCTTCCAGTCCGAAACCTTCACCGCCCGCGGCGGCCAGTTCGCCGGCGACGCCGCGGTGCTGGTTGACCTTGATCGGGTACACGGCGGTGTAGCCGCCCTGGTAGTCCAGCTCCTTCATCGCCCGGCCGAACGCGGCCTGCAGCTTGCCCAGGCGGTCGCCCAGGATGTCGGAAAAACGCAGCAGCAGCGGCAGCTTCAGGCCGGCGCCGGTGGCCTTGGCCACGACTTCGGGCAGGGCGAGCTCGGGGCCGCCGGCGCCACGCGGACGCACGACCATGCGGCCGTGGGCGTCCACGTCGAAATAGCCCTCGCTCCAGTAGGGAATGGAGTAGGTGTGGCGGGCGCGGTCGAGGGACCAGGCGGGCATGGGCGCGGATTCCGGGAAAAGGTGGGGCGTAGTGTACCGCCCGGGGGTCGTGGGTTCATGCGCGGGCGGTACAATGCGCCCCCACGTTCAGTTGCCCCCGGATACCGCGATGACCACGACCTGGCTGCATGAGAATTTTGAACACACTGGCTCGGCCTTCGGCCTGCGCATGAAGCGCAAGCTCGAGGAAGTGCAGTCGCCGTTCCAGAAGATCGAGATGTACGAGAGCACCGACTGGGGCAACGTCATGCTGATCGACGGCGCGATGATGGTGACCACGCGCGACAATTTCTTCTACCACGAGATGATGGCGCACGCGCCGCTGTTCACCCACGCCGACCCGAAGGACGTGGTGATCATCGGCGGCGGCGACTGCGGCACCCTGCGCGAAGTGCTGCGCCACCCGGGCGTGCGCACCGCGGTGCAGTGCGACATCGACGAGCAGGTGACGCGCATGGCCGAGAAGTATTTCCCGGAACTGTGCGAATCCAACGACGACCCGCGCGCGACGGTGATGTTCGACGACGGCATCGCCTACATGAAGAATGCCAAGCCGGAATCGATCGACGTGATCATCGTCGACTCCACCGACCCGGTGGGCCCGGCCGAGGGCCTGTTCAACCAGGCCTTCTACGAAACCTGCCTGAAGGCCCTGCGCCCGGGCGGCCTGCTGGTGCAGCAGAGCGAAAGCCCGCTGGCGCTGATGCAGCTGATCCTGGACATGCGCCAGGCGATGACCGACGCCGGTTTCACGACCTTCCGGACCCTGCCCTTCCCGCAGCCGTGTTACCCGACCGGCTGGTGGAGCTGCACGATCGCCTCGAAGGAAGCCCGCGACCTGACGCAGTTC
>CAXAYM010000290.1:0-3420 GCA_963973175.1 uncultured Arenimonas sp. | reverse complement strand
CATGTCCTCGGTGGAAAAGGTCACGGCGAACACCTGGGTCTCGTGGTCCAGGCCGCTGTCGAGCGGCGCCTCGCCGCCCAGCACGATCGCGTCCAGGATGCCGCGAAGCGCCAGCGGGGCGGCAGTGGCGAGCTGGCCGGCGATGGCGTCGACCTCGGCGTCCAGCTGGTCGGCGGGCACGACCTTGGTGACCACGCCCAGTTCCGCCGCACGCGCGGCCGTTATCGGCGCGCCCAGCAAGCACAGCTCCAGCGCCACGCCGCGCCCGGCCAGGCGCAGCAGGCGCTGGGTGCCGCCGAAGCCGGGCACCAGGCCCAGGTTGATTTCCGGCTGCCCGACCTTGGCCGTGTCGGCCGCGATGCGCAGGTGGCAGGCCATGGCCAGTTCCAGGCCGCCGCCGAGCGCGAAGCCGTTGAGGCGGGCAATGACCGGCTTGCCCAGGCGTTCGATCCGCGTCATCAGCGCCTGCCCGTGGGCGGAGAAGTCACGCGCCTGCGCCGGGCTCAATCCGTTCATCTCGGCGATATCGGCGCCGGCGACGAAGGCCTTGGGGCCGGCGCCGGTCAGCACCACCACGCGCACCGAGGCGTCGCTGCCCGCTTCGGAGAAGGCGGCATGCAGTTCGGTGAGCGTCTCGCGATTGAGGGCATTGAGCTTGTCGGGGCGATTGAGCGTGATGCGGCGGACCGCGCCGTTGTCCTCGACCAGCAGGGTGTTGAATGCCATTTCGTAAAACTCCGTTAATCAGGGAACTCGGGGCGTGCGCGCCGGTCGCAGGAGGGCCGGTGGCGTGATGTCAGTGGCGGTTCAGCCGTGCGGGGGCTATCCTAGCGCGGCATTCGGGGCACCACACCGCCCCTTCCAACCAACGGAGATTTCCTGATGAAGTTGCGTCTGATGGCTGCCTGCCTGGCGGCTTTTGGTCTGAGTGCCGGCGTTGCGCTGGCCCAGTCCGCCCCGGCCAATGCGCCGACGCCCCCCCCGGCCAACAAGCCGGTGCTGAGCTACGCCATTGGTTACGACCTGGGCAAGGACTTGGCCGACCAGAAGGTTGACGTCGACCTGAACCAGGTCATCAAGGCCCTGCAGGACGGCTTCGCCAAGCGCGCGCCGGCCCATCCGCAGGAGCAGATGGACGCCCAGCTGGCCGGCCTGCAGCAGCGCATGGTCGCCCAGGCCCGCGCCGAGTTCGAGCGCGTCGCCAACGAGAACAAGGCCAAGTCCGATGCCTTCCTGGCCGCCAACCGCGGCAAGCCGGGCATCACGGTGCTGCCGAGCGGCATCCAGTACCGCGTGATCGAAACCGGCACCGGCGCCAAGCCGACCCCGGACAGCACGGTGAGCATGCACTACCGCGGCTCGGTCTCGACCGGCCAGGAGTTCGCCAACACCTACGCGCAGCAGAACCCGACGCCGGCCAACTTCAAGGTCAGCGAGTTCCCGATCCGCGGCGTCCAGGAAGTGCTGGTGATGATGCCCGCCGGTTCGCGCTGGGAAGTGTTCCTGCCGTCCGACAAGGCCTTCGGCAACGACCCGCGCTCGCCGGTCGGCCCGGGCCAGGCGCTGGTGTTCGACATCAAGCTCGAAAGCGTCAAGTAAGACCGCGAGGGGCCGCGCCGGCGACGGCGCGGCCCCTGCATTTTTCCCGATGTCCACGACCCCCGGTTTCCGCGCCGTGCTCAGTCCCTGTATCGGCACCTGTTCGCTCGATGCCAGCGGCCATTGCGAAGGCTGCCATCGCAGCGTGGCCGAGATCGCCCGCTGGTCCCAGATGGGCGATGACGAGCGCCTGCATCTGATGGAAACCGTGCTGCCGGCCCGAGAGGCGCTGCGCGTGTGAACCCGCCGTTCGACCTGCTCGAACGGATTCCCCAAGCCCTGCATCCTCTGGACCGGCCTCCGTCCGGACCGGGCTGGAACCATGCCGAGCTGTCCGACCTGCTGCCTGCCGGCCTGCCGCTGCGCAAGGCCGCCGTGCTGGTTGCGCTGGTCGAACGCCCCGCCGGCCCGCAGGTGCTGCTGACCCGGCGCACCGAAGCGCTGCGCCACCATGCCGGCCAGATCGCCTTTCCCGGCGGCCGCATCGAGAATAGCGATGCCGATCCGGTTGAGGCCGCGCTGCGCGAGGCTTTCGAGGAGGTCGGCCTGGCCGGCGACCTGTCCACCCCCCACGGCTACCTCGATCCCTTCGTCACCATCACCGGCTTCCATGTGTTCCCGGTGGTGGCCAGCGTCCGGGGTGATTTCCGGGCGGTGCCCGACCCGTCGGAAGTCGCCGAGGCCTTCGAGGTGCCGCTGCATTTCCTGCTCGACCCTGCCAACGTGCATGCGCTCGACGTGGACTTCCAGGGCCGGCAGCGGCGCATAATCGAATTCCGCTATGGCGGCCACCGCATCTGGGGCGCCACCGCGTCGATGCTGGTGAATTTCAGGCAGCGACTGGAGCAGGGATGATGCACTGGATGACCTTGGTATCCGCCGAAGACCTGGCCGCGCGATTGGGCCAGCCGGGCCTGGTCGTCGTTGATTGCCGGCACGCGCTGGCGGACCCGGAGGCCGGCGAGGCCGCCTGGGCCCGCGGTCACTTGCCGGGAGCCGGCCACGCCCACCTCGAGCGCGACCTGTCCCTGCCCGGTGGCCCGGCCGCGGAAGGACGGCACCCGATGCCCTCGGCGGCGCGGTTTTCCGCGCTGCTGGGCCGCCTGGGCATCCGGCCCGCCGACCAGGTGGTGGCCTATGACGAGGAAACCGGCGCCATGGCCGCCGCCCGCTTCTGGTGGCTGCTCCGCCTGTTCGGCCACGGGCGCGTAGCCGTGCTCGACGGCGGCATCGCCCGTTGGCGCGCGCTGGGCCTGCCGGTGGACACGAGCAAGCCCGAGCCCGCGCCGCCATATCCGGGCGGCTTCGACCGCTCGGCGTTTCTGTCCAGCGAGCAGGTGCAGGCGCGACTGGGTGAAGCGCCCGGCTGGCTGCTCGACGCCCGTCCGCCGGAGCGCTTCCGGGGCGAGGTCGAGCCGCTCGATCCCGTCGCGGGCCATATTCCCGGTGCCCTCAACCGGCCCGTCCCGGCCAACCTGTCCGAGGGAAGGTTCCTGCCGCCCGACGAACTGCTGCGGCAGTTCCGGAAGCTCCTGCAGGGGCGGGACCCGGAAGACGTGGTGCTGTCCTGCGGCTCCGGCGTCACCGCCTGCCACAACCTGCTGGCGATGGAGCACGCCGGGCTGCACGGCGCGCGCATCTACCCGGCCTCGTGGAGCGGCTGGGTGTCCGACCGCTCGCGGCCGGTCGAAACCGGCGCCGCGAGCCCGGGCTGAGCCCTATTTCCCGAGTCGGGCGACGAGCGCCTGCAGCGCCGCCTGCGTGGACGGCGAATTCCATTCGGCCAGGAAGCCGTCCAGGTCGTCGTCCCGGAAATCGCCC
>CAXAYM010000289.1:0-3435 GCA_963973175.1 uncultured Arenimonas sp. | reverse complement strand
TCGCGCCGGGTGAGCTTCCGGATGGCCGCGACCGCGGTGTTGGTGACCAGCAGGGCCAGCACCGTCGCCAGGCCCAGGCCGAGCGCGTTGACCGCGTTGTTGCTGACCGCCAGCAGCGGGCACAGCCCGAGCAGCTGCACCAGGCCGACGTTGCCACTGGACAGGCCGTACTCGAGGATGGCGCGGGGCGTGGCGGGGCTCATCGGGCGGGCGGAGGATCCGTCGGGGCGTCGTCGAAGGAGAGTGTAGCGCCGGCCTCGGCGGCCCGGAGGGCGTCGCCATGGGCTGCTTCGAAGTCCAGCGTGCGACGCACCGCCGCCACCACGGCGCGCGGTGTCAGCGTGGCCCCCGCAAACTGAGGGAAATACCCGCCTTCTCGCTGCACGCGCCAGCGCCGGCGGACCGGGTCGGCCAGCGAACGTCCTCCGAAGCCACGAATCCAGTCGCTGCGCGCCGCCTCAATGTCATCGCCCAACCCCGGTGTCTCCTGGTGGCCGGTGACGCGCACGCCCAGCACCGTGCCTGACGGATCGACCGCCACCAACAGGCGGATCGGACCGGCGTAGCCATCCGGGGCGGTGGACTCGAAGACCAGCGCGGAGGGTTCACCGCCCAGGCGAGCACGAAACACCCTGGCTTCGGGCTGTCCGAGCCAGGCGGGTGCGAGCACCCGCACGCCGTCGGCGATCGGGTCGTTGTCGTAGCGAGGGGCGGGCAGCACGATTTCCAGCGCCTGCAGCTGCGCCTGCCGTTCGCTCTCGGCGATCCGGTCGCGGGTAAGCACCCAGGTGCCTGCGAGCAGCACGGCGGCAGCCAGGCCAGCCAGGGCCAGCTGGCTGCCCGCGCGCAGCGATTCGCGAAGCCCGGGCTTCATGGTGGCGTTTCCCCGCCTGGGGCCCGGCCTTCGCCCAGGATGCGCGGCCGCGTGTGCGCATCGATCCAGGGCGCCGCGCAGTTCATCAGCAGCACCGCGAAGGCGACGCCGTCCGGGAAGCCGCCCCAGCGCCGGATCGCCAGGGTCAGCAGCGCCACGCCCGCGCCGAACACCAGCCGCCCGCGCGGCGTCGTGCAGCCGCTGACCGGATCGGTGGCGATGAAAAACGCCGCCAGCACCAGGCCGCCGGAAAAAACGTGCTGCAGCGGGAAGGGATGCAGGTCGGGATCGGCCAGCCAGAACGGCAGCGCCAGCAGCACCACCGTGCCCAGGGTCGCCGCCGGCACCTGCCAGGGGATGATGCGTTTGAACAGCAGGAACAGGCCGCCGAGCGCGAAAAAGTTCGCCACCCACTCCCAGCCGCGGCCGCCGAAATCACCGAACACGGGCGCGCCGCGGATCTCTGCCAGGGTCGCGCCCTGGCTTCCCAGCGTGCGCACGGTGTCGAGCGGCGTTGCCTGCGCCAGGGTGTCCCAGCCCCAGGGTGCGGGCAGCTGGCCGGTGAAGATGGCGACCAGCGAGTCGCCAAGACCCGGTGTCGCGATCGCGTCGTCCAGCCCCGCCGGCGCCAGCCACTGGGTGAATACACGCGGGAAAGCCAGCAGCACCACCGCGACGCCGACCATGGCCGGATTGAACAGGTTGTGGCCGAGGCCGCCGAACAGGTGCTTGGCGAAGACGATCGCGGCCAGCATGCCGATCGCCGCCAGCCACCAGGGCGCCAGCGGCGGCAGGCAAAGCGCGAACAGCACGGCGGTCAGGGGCGCGCTCAGGTCGGTGAGGAAGGGCCGCATCTTCCTGCCGCGCAGCTTGAGCATCGCGGCCTCGAAGGCAAGGGCGAACGCCGTGGCCAGAAGGATCTGCACGAAGATGCCCGGCCCGAAGAACCAGCCGTGCGCCAGCACGCCCGGCGCCAGGGCCAGCAGCACCAGGCCCATGGTGCCGCGCACGCTGCGGCGCGGCGGCAGGTGCGGGGCGGGTGCGGTCCCGAAGGTCTTCATGCCTTGTCGCCGCTGTCGTCGGCGGCGGCCCGTTTGGCGCGGGCGCGTTCAAGCGCCGCCGCCACCGCGTCGGGGCTGGCCGCGGCCTTGCGGGCGGCCAGGCGCGCTTCGCGTTCCCGGGACTCGCGTTCAAGGCGCTCGCGCCGGCTCTCGTAGCGCTGGCGTGCGGACTCGGCACTGGCGGCATCGGCGTCGCGCGCCAGCACTTCACCCTTCGCCCGCCGGAATACCTGTGTCAACGCGATATGGCTGGGACAGACGAGGTCGCAGCAGCCGCATTCGATGCAGTCGAACAGACCCTGGTCGCGGGCGTCTTCGAAACGCCCGGCGCGCGCCTGCCAGAGCAGTTGCTGCGGCAGCAGCCGGGACGGGCAGGCACCCGCGCAGTCACCGCAGCGGATGCAGGGCATCTCGTCGTCGTCGATGCGAAGTTCGGCGTCGCCCAGCACCAGCACGCAGTTGTGGACCTTGCCGAGCGCGAAATCATCGTGGGGCAGGGCGATACCCATCATCGGCCCGCCGAGCATCAGGCGCCGCGCGGCCGGCGTGTAGCCGCCGGCGTGTTCGACCAGATCGCAGACGCGCGTGCCCAGCGGCACGATGAAGTTTCCCGGCCGCGCCACGCCCGGCCCGGTGACGGTGACCACCCGTTCCACCAGCGGTTCGCCCAACGCCGCGGCGCGCCAGGCCGCGCGCACCGTGCCGACATTGAGCACGATCACGCCGATGTCCCGCGGCAGGCCGCCACGCGCCACTTCCAGGCCGGTCAGGACCTGGATCAGCTGGCGTTCGCCCCCTTCCGGGTAGCGGGTGGGCACGACCACCAGTTCGACGGATCCGTCGCCGTGCGCGTCGATCGCCGTGCGGCAGGCCTGCAGGGCCTCCTGCATGCTGTCCTCGACGGCGAGCAGGGTGCGTGATGCGCCCGTGGCCCGCGCCATGAGGCCGGCGCCGCGTACGACTTCATCGGCGTGTTCGCGCAGCAGGGCGTCGTCGCAGGCGATCCAGGGTTCGCACTCGGCGCCATTGATGACCAGCGTCGCCCTGGCCACCGCCAGCTTGCCGGCGGTGGGGAAGCCCGCGCCGCCGAGCCCGACCAGGCCGGCATCACGGATGCGGGCGCGGATCGTTTCGGCGTCGGCGTCGGGCGCCAGCGGCGGCAGGGTTTCCTCGGCGCCGTCGTCGAGGGCGTCGATCACCAGGTGTGGCACCTCGAGGCCGGCCGTGCCGGGCAGGGCGCGCGCTTCGATGGCGACCAGCCGACCGGACACGGGTGAATGCAGGTCGGCGCCGGCGGCTCCCTCGGCGCGGGCGATGCGCTGGCCACGCGCCACCGTGTCGCCGACCCCCACGCAAGGCACGGCGGGCAGGCCGGCGTGCTGGAGCAGGGACAGGTGGAGCCGCGCCGGCGTCGGCAGCCGGCGGAGTCCGCCGGCGGTCGACTCGGCCTTGTGGCCAGGCAGGTCCAGGCCGCCGTGGAATCGAAACAGGCGCACGCCC
>CAXAYM010000288.1:0-3441 GCA_963973175.1 uncultured Arenimonas sp. | reverse complement strand
GCCGGGTGTCGCCTGCGCCGTCGGTTGCGGCCTCGCGCGCCTGCACGGCGGGCGACGCCGCCAGGAGTCCTGCCAGGGCCAGGACGAGCGTCCGGCCCCACCGCTTCATCATCGTGCCCATAGGCCAATCCCCTGCATTGACAAGAAACGAGCCCTGGCAAACGCATCGGCCAGCCGGGCCACCCTTATGCCCAAGGCGCACAAAAGCGCCGTACCGGCTCAGCCGATCGGCTAGAATCCCGCTGTTTGCCCTGCCACCCGGAGAGCCCCATGAGCGCCCAGCCCCTGAAGTACCGCCGCATCCTGCTCAAGCTCTCCGGCGAGGCCCTGATGGGCAACGAGGACTACGGCATCGACCCGAAGGTGATCCAGGCCATGGCCAAGGACATCGTCGAGGCGCAGCGGGCGGGCGCGCAGATCGGCCTGGTGATCGGCGGCGGCAACATCTTCCGCGGCGCGGGCCTGGCCGAGGCGGGCATGGACCGCGTCACCGGCGACCACATGGGCATGCTGGCCACGGTGATCAACGCCCTGGCGATGGCCGATGCGCTGGAGAAGGAGGGCGGCTTCGCCCGCGTGATGAGCGCGATCAAGATCAACGAGGTCTGCGAGGACTACATCCGCCGTCGCGCCATCCGGCATATGGAAAAGGGCCGCATCGCCCTGTTCGCGGCCGGCACCGGCAATCCCTTCTTCACCACCGACTCGGCCGCGGGCCTGCGCGCCAGCGAGATCGGCGCCGACCTGCTGCTCAAGGCGACCAAGGTCGACGGCATCTACGATTCGGACCCCAAGAAGAACAACGACGCCAAGCGTTTCGAGCACCTGAGCTACGACGAGGTCATCGCCCGCAACCTGCAGGTGATGGACACCGCCGCCTTCGCCCTGTGCCGCGACAACAAGGTGCCGGTGCGCATCTACGACATGATGCAGCCCGGTGCGCTGATGCGCATCCTGCGCGGCGAGTCGCTGGGCACCCTGGTGGACGCGGGCTGAGCGCCGCCGGGCGCCAGCGCCTATAATCCCGGGCTTGCCCCAGAAACCGACCCGTCCGCGGAGCCAGCGATGCTCGAAGAAATCAAGAAAGACGCCCAGACCCGCATGAACAAGTCCGTCGAGGCCTTCCGCCACGACCTGACCAAACTGCGCACGGGCCGGGCCACCACCGCCCTGGTCGACCACCTGAAGGTGAACTACTACGGGTCGGACATGCCGCTGACCCAGGTCGCCAGCGTGTCGGTGTCCGATGCCCGGTCGCTGACCATCACGCCCTGGGAAAAGGGCATGGTCTCGGCGGTCGAGAAGGCCATCCTGGCCTCCGACCTGGGCCTGACCCCGAACACCGCCGGCACGGTGATCCGCATCAACCTGCCGCCGCTGACGGAAGAGCGCCGCAAGGAGCTCTCCAAGCACGTGCACGCCGAAGGCGAAAATGCCAAGGTCGCCATCCGCAACGTGCGTCGCGACGCGATCCAGAACGTCAAGGAACTGCTCAAGGAAAAGCAGGTCACCGAGGACGACGTGCGCCGGGCCGAGGACGAGATCCAGAAGCTCACCGACAAGGCCGTCAAGGACGTCGACGAGGTGGTCAAGGCCAAGGAACAGGAGCTGATGGCGGTTTGAGCCAGGCTGCCACGATGCCTGCCCCGCCCAGCGCGCGGCTTCCCCGCCACCTGGCCGTCATCATGGACGGCAATGGCCGCTGGGCGCAGCGCCGCAACCGGCCGCGCACGCTCGGCCACCGCGCCGGCGCCAAGGCGGTGCAGGTGTGCGTGGACTATTGCCTGTCCCGGGGCATCGAGGCGCTGACGCTGTTCGCGTTCTCCTCGGAAAACTGGAACCGGCCCGAGGACGAGGTCGGCGCGCTGATGAAGCTGTTCCTGCGCATGCTCGACAGCGAGGTCGAGGAACTGCACCGTCGCGGCGTGCGCCTGTCGTTCATCGGCGACCGCAGCGGGTTCCCCGAGGCGATCCGCAGCCGCATGGCCCAGGCCGAACAGCTTTCCCCGGTTCCGCTGCATCTCTCGCTGAACATCGCCGTGGGCTACGGCGGCCGCTGGGACATCACCCAGGCCTGCCGCAGCCTCGCCGAGGACGTCGCGGCCGGCAGGCTGGCCCCCGCGGACATCACCGAAACCTTGCTCGGCGAGCGCGTCAGCCTGGCCGGCCTGCCCACCCCCGACCTGTTCATCCGCACCGGCGGTGACCTGCGCATCAGCAATTTCCTGCTCTGGCAGCTGGCCTACACCGAGCTGTGGTTCACCGAAACGCTCTGGCCCGACCTGGACGACGGCGTGCTCGATGCCGCCATGAATGCCTTCGCCGACCGCGAGCGCCGGTTCGGCCTGACCAGCGCCCAGGTCGCCGGGGGTGCCACGTGAGCCGGCGCCAGCGGGTGACCACGGCCCTGGTCCTGGCGCCGCTGCCGATCCTGGCGGTGCTGTTCCTGCCCACGCCCTGGCTGGCCGCGATCGTGGCCCTGGTGCTGTTGGCGGGGCTGTGGGAATGGACCCATTTCGCCGGCGTGCACGAGCGCCTGCCGCGCGCGGCCTTCCTCACCGCCAATGCCCTGGTGATGGCCGCCCTGGTCTGGGGCGGCGGGCCGAGCCTGTTCACGCTCAAGCTGATGAGCCTGGTCGGCGTGCTGTGGTGGGGCCTGGTCTGCGTCTGGCTGGCCCGCCCCGGGTTCGGCAAGGCGGACACGCCGGTCAATCGCAGCCTGAAACTCCTGGCCGGCACGCTCGGCATCATCCCGGCCTGGTGCGCCATGGGCTGGCTGCATTCGGAAGACCCCTACGGCGCCCGCTGGACCCTGTTCGCGGTGGCGATCGTCTGGGCCGCCGACAGCGGCGCCTATTTCGCCGGTTCCCGCTGGGGCAAGCGCAAGCTGGCGCCCACGATCAGCCCGGGCAAGAGTTGGGAAGGCGTTTATGGCGGCCTGGCCACCTGCGCCTTGCTGGCCATCCCGGCCGTGCCGGTGCTCGGCCTGGCCTGGTCGCAGCTGCCCGCGCTGTGGCTGGTCACCCTCGCGGTGGCGGCCATCTCGGTGGTCGGCGACCTTTTCGAGAGCCTCATGAAGCGGCATTCGGGCGTCAAGGACTCCGGCGACCTCTTCCCGGGCCACGGCGGCCTGATGGACCGCCTGGACAGCCTGCTGGCCGCGCTGCCGGTCTTCGTGGTGGGCAAGGCATGGCTCGGCCTCTGAAAACCATCGCGCTGCTTGGGGCCACCGGTTCGATCGGCAGCTCCACCCTGGACGTGGTGGCCCGGCATCCGGACCGCTTCCGCATCGGTGCGCTCAGCGCCCATGGCCGCGTGGACGCCCTGCTTGGCCTCTGCGAGCGTTTCCGTCCCGACGCCGCCGTCGTGGCCGATCCGGCCGCCTATCCGGCGCTGCGCGACGGCCTGGCGGCGCGGGGCCTGTCCACCCGCGCCATGGCC
>CAXAYM010000287.1:0-3455 GCA_963973175.1 uncultured Arenimonas sp. | reverse complement strand
CCGGACCCGGCGCTGCGCACCGAACAGGCCATGCATCTGGTGCGGGCCATGATCACCGCGGCCCATGCCGACGGCCTGATGGACCCCGAGGAACGCGCGGCCATCCTCGACCGCGCCCGCGACGCCGGGCTCGAGGCCGAGGAGCTGCAGATGCTCGACGCCGAGATGCGCGCGCCCTTCACGCTCGACCAGCTGGTGGTGCGCACGCCGGCGGCCCTTCGGGCGGAAACCTACGCTGCCGCCCTGGTGGCGATCACCGCCGACACCGAGGAGGAGCGCGCCTTCCTCGACCAGCTGGCGTCTTCCCTCGAACTCGACGAGGCCAGCCGCCGCGACCTGCACGCGCGGCTCGGCCTGGATTCCTGACCCCCCGCAAGGAGATCTCCCATGCACCAGTGGTACCTCAGCTACAACGGCCAGCAGATGGGCCCGCTCGACCACGCCGCCGCGGTGGCCCAGGCCGGCAAGGATTCCAGCGGGCACTGCTGGCGCCAGGGTTTCGCCGAATGGATCCCGATCAGCGCCTGCGCCGAACTTCGCGCCGAATCGGCGCCGGGCAACCAGCTGGCCCCGACCCCGCCGCCGGCGACGTCGATGTCCTCGGCCGGCCAGCGCGCCGACGTCATCGACTACCGGATCTTCGGCGAGGACATGCAGTTCGTCGAAGTCGAACTCGACCCGGGCGAAAGCGCGGTCGCCGAGGCCGGCTCGATGATGTACAAGGACGCGGTCGTGAACATGGAGACCGTGTTCGGCGACGGCGCCGCGGCTTCGGGCGGCGGCTTCATGGACAAGCTGGTCGGCGCCGGCAAGCGCCTGATCACCGGCGAGAGCCTGTTCACCACGGTCTTCACCCACGGCGGCGGCAGCGGCAAGGCGCGCGTGGCGTTCGCCGCGCCCTACCCCGGCACCATCGTGCCGATGACGCTGTCGAACTACGGCGGCACGATCATCGCCCAGAAGGACAGCTTCCTGTGCGCGGCGCGCGGCGTGCAGATCGGCCTGCACTTCCAGAAGAAGGTGATGACGGCGCTGTTCGGCGGCGAAGGTTTCATCATGCAGAAGCTCACCGGCGACGGCCTGGTCTTCGTGCACGCCGGCGGCACCATCATGGAGCGTGACCTGCAGGCCGGCGAACGCCTGGACGTGGACACCGGCTGCGTGGTCGCGATGACCAGCTCGGTGAATTTCGACATCAAGCCGGTCGGCGGCGTGAAGTCGATGCTGTTCGGCGGCGAAGGCGTGTTCCTGGCCACGCTCACCGGCCCCGGCAAGGTCTGGCTGCAGTCGCTGCCTTTCTCGCGCCTGGCCGGCCGCATGATGCAGGCCGCCTACCAGAAGGGCGGCAGCAAGGGCGAAGGCTCGGTGCTTGGTGGCCTCGGCGGTATCATCTCGGGCGACCGCGGTTTCTGAGCCACCATCCAGACATGAACACCCCCACGCCGCCACTGAGCCCCGCCAGCGAGTCGCAACTGCGACTCCTGGCGGTCTTCCACTTCATCTTCGCTGGCCTGGCCCTGCTGGGCCTGGTTTTCCTGGGCCTGCATTACATGTTCCTGGACAAGATGATGGACCTGGCCGCGCAAGACCCGGGCCAGCAGCCGCCACCGGAAGCCTTCCTGGAACTCTTCATCTGGTTCTACGTGGTGATGGGCCTGTTCTGCGTGCTCGGGGCCGTCCTGAACCTGCTGGCGGCGCGGGCGCTGCGGGCGCGGCGGCACTGGATGCTGTGCGCCGTCGTCGCGGGACTGAACTGCCTGCAGATTCCCGTCGGCACCACCCTGGGCGTGTTCACGTTGGTGGTGATCAACAGAGAGGATGTTCGCTCAAGCTTCCGCGACTGATCACTCGTCGCGGAAGATCGCGGTGCCACGGCTGCCGTCGGGCTTGACCCAGCCGCGGTACATGCCGGAGGTGTTGAAGGGCATCGCGATGTTGCCCTTCGCATCGAGCGCGATCGCACCGCCGTCGCCGCCCAGCTTCGGCACGATGCCGTTGATGACTTCCTCCGAGGCCGCCGCCAGCGAATCGCCGCGGTAGGCCACCCGCGCGCAGATGTCGTGCGCCGCCGCCGAGCGGATGTAGTACTCGCCCCAGCCGGTGCCGGACACGCCGCAGCCTTCGTCGGCCCAGGTCCCCGAACCGATGATCGGCGCGTCGCCGATGCGGCCCCAGCGCTTGTTGGTCATGCCGCCGGTCGAGGTGGCCGCGGCGATGTGGCCGTGCCTGTCCAGCGCCACGGCACCGACGGTGCCGAAATAGGTGACCGGCAGCGCCGCCTGGCCGGCCTGCTCGCGCTTGCGCGCCTTCTCCAGCTGGTCGCGGCGGCGGTCGGGGTCGAACCAGTCCGGCGCCACGCGTTCGATGTCGGGATGGTCATCGGCGAACTTCTCCGCGCCGGCGGCCGCCAGCATGACGTGCGGCGAACGCTCCATCACCGCGCGCGAGAGCAGGATCGGGCTGCGCACGGTGCTGACCCCGGCCACGGCGCCGGCGCGGCGGGTATGTCCTTCCATGATCGCGGCGTCGAGTTCATGCCCGCCGACGGCGTTGAAGACCGCGCCCTTGCCGGCGTTGAACCAGGGCGATTCCTCGAGCACGCGAACCGCCGCCGTGACCGCGTCGAGCGCCGTGCCGCCCCCGGCGAGCACCGCGTGGCCGGCGTCGAGCGCGCGGTCGAGGTCGGCGCGCACGGCCTTCTCTTCTTCCACCGAGAGTGCGCTGCGTTCGATCACGCCGGCGCCGCCGTGGATGACCAGGGCGGTCGGGGCCTCGTCGGCCCAGGCGGGCGCGGCGGCAAAGGAAAGGGCGAGCAGCAGCGAACGGGACATGGTCAACCTCGCAAGTGGAAACAGGTCCGAGTCTACCCCTGGTGGCGCAGCGCCTCGATCGGGTCCAGGCGGGCCGCCTTTCGCGCCGGGTAGAAGCCGAAGAACAGGCCGGTGGCCACCGAGAAGCCGGTCGCCATCGCCACCACCTGCAGGTCCAGCTGCACCGGCAGCGCGCCGAACCTGCTGGCCAGCAGGGCGCCCACCACCCCCAGCGCGATGCCGATGGCGCCGCCGCCGAGCGAGATCAGCATGGCCTCGGCCAGGAACTGCTGCTGGATCTCGCGCGGGCCGGCGCCCACGGCCATGCGCAGGCCGATCTCGCGGATGCGTTCGGTCACCGACACCAGCATGATGTTCATGATCCCGATGCCGCCGACGATCAGCGAAATGCTGGCGACCGCGCCCAGCAGCAGCGACATCAGCCGCGTGGTCTGGGTACGCGTGGCGACGATTTCGGCGATGTTGCGCACCTGGAAGTCGTCCTCCGCGCCGGGGGCGATGCGGTGGCGCTGGCGAAGCAGCGCGTTGATTTCCTCTTCGACGAAAGCCAGGTCCTCGGCGCGCCCGACGCCGACCGAGATGCGACTGACGGTCTCGGCCCGGCGCGGCGTCACCGCGCCCGCG
>CAXAYM010000286.1:0-3488 GCA_963973175.1 uncultured Arenimonas sp. | reverse complement strand
CCTGGTGCAGCTGGTGAATGGCATCGCCAGCCGCTTTTCCATTCCCGTGACGCAGAAGGCGCTGGCCCAGGCCGCGCCGCTGATCGGCGCGGCCACCGGGGCCACGCTCAACCTGATCTTCATCGGCCATTTCCAGTCCGTAGCCCGCGGGCATTTCGTCGTGCGCCGGCTCGAGCGCGAATACGGCGTCCTTGAGGTCCGCGCCGCGTATGCCAGGCTGGCGCCGGCTGCTTCGAGCCGCTAAGGCTGTTAGCGAATGTGGGCAGGATGCCGGCGTTTCGCCGGCGCCGCAGCGCCGGCGGATACAGTGGATGCCCTGTTCCGACTCCCCCAGGTCACTCCGATGCGCAAGTTTCTCGCTGCCTGCTTCCTGTTCTCACTGATCGCCTCCACGGTCGGCGTGGCGGCGAAGGACAAGTCCTTCGAGCACCCGTTCAACACCCGCGTCAGCGTGGATGCGACGGGGCGGGTCACGGACGTCGAGTTCGTCAGGGAAACCCCGGCCGCCCTGCAGGCGATGGTCCGCGAGGTTGCCGCGCAGATTCCCTTCGAACCGGCGACACGCGATGGTGTGGCGGTGCCAAGTCGCACCTCGCTGCGGCTCGGCGTGGCGTTCACGCCCGAAGGCGACAACTACCGCGCGAAGGTGGTGTCCGTCCACGGCGGCTCGCCGGCCTCCGTGACCACCACCTTGCCGAAATTCCCCGCTTCGGTGCTCCGCAAGGAGGTCAACATGGTCGCGATGGTCGTCGTTCGTCCCCGCGACGACGGCACGACGGACCCCGCCGCGACCTCGGTCGAGAACCTGCAGTTCTACCGCGGTGAAGAAGCCATCGGGTCGCTGGGCTCGCGACCGGAGCGCGAGATGCGCGATGCCATCGTCGCCGCGACCCGCGATTGGACCTTCATCCTGGAGGAAGTTGACGGAGCGGCCATCACCACGGAAATGCGTGTGCCGCTTACGTTGTGCGTCAGCAAACGCATGTCCTCCCCGGACCACGGCCGGAGCATTTGCGCCAAATGGAGCAAGGAAGCGATGGATGGCCTGAGCCGCCCGGAGCCGGTGGATCCCGCGATCCGCCTGGCCCAGCCGCGGTGGGAACCGGCGGCGGCGCCCACCGCCTGAAATCAATGGCGCGTCCCGAAACGACAACGGGCCCGGATGACCGGGCCCGCTCGGGCTTCCCTGCCTGTGCTTGCGGATCAGCGCTGGCTGACGCTGTCGCTGTCGCTGTTCATGACCAGGCCACTGGCGTCCACGCGCTCCACGCCGCGGATGCCCTGGGCGATGTCGATGGCCAGCTCCTTCTCGAAACCGCTTTCGACGGTGCCTTCGAGCGTCACGACGCCATCCTTGGTCTCGACGTCGATGTCGCTGCCATGCACGCCCTCGGTCCAGAGCAGGGTGGAATTGGTCTTCGCGGTGATCCAGGCATCGCTGAGCAGGTCGTCATCGTCGGCGGCCTCGGCCGTCGCGACCTGGCCCTTCTGGTCGGGGTCCAGGTTCAGCTTGTTGTGCACGAGCACCGCGCCAGGCGTACTGGCGGCGAGCCGGCCAGCCAGGGCCCGCGAGTTGGGCGTGTCGGCGACACCGGTCAGGGTGACCACGCCGCCTTCCGCGCTGACGTCGATGTCCAGCCCGTCGGTGTACTGGTTCCAAAGCAATTTGGAATCAACCATGGCTTCGAGCGTGGCGTCGGCCACGTAGGTGGCGTAGCCGGGCAGGGGCTCGACCACGGTCACCACGAGCGCGGGATCGACCTTCACCTGGTTGTCGACCAGGGCGACGCCTTCGGTGCGTTCGGCGATTCGTTCGGCCAACCGCTTCTGGATGGGGGTTTCCACGGTGCCGCTGATCGTGGCCTTGTTACCCTCCACGTCGACCCGCAGGTCCAGTGCATTCAGGCCGGGGTTGGTGACGTAGGTGGCCCAGATCTGGCCCTCGCGGTAGGCGTCCTTCTCGGCGGCCGACATGTCCATCATCACGGACGTGTTCTTGTCCATGTCGGTGCTCGTCCCGGCCTTGTCACCCGCCAGCGCCAGGCCGGGGGCGACCAGGGCCGCCAGTGCGGCGGCCAGGATGGTTTGCTTGAGTGGTTTGTTGATGCTCTTCATGCTGTCCTCCCAGTCTTGAATTCTTCCGGGTGGGTTTCCGCGAGCGGCAGCGGCTTAATGCCGGGCCTCCATGGCCCACTTGCGCTCGCGCATGGTGTCGTGGTGCTGCTGTACCTTGGGCAGGTAGCTGAGCAGCGATTCCTTGACGGCCTTGGGCGCGTCGTCGCGCTTGATGACGTCATGGAAGGCCGCCATCAGGCGATCCTCGCTCTTCTCCAGCTCGCGGACGTAGGCGTAGTCGCCGTGGTCCTTCGCCATCTCGGCGCGCAGCGTCGAATAGAACTGGTGCAGGCTGCCGCGCAGGCTGCCGTCGGTGGCGGGTTTGCCCGCCTCGGCGCGGACCTCGCGCGCCATGCTGCCCACCAGTCCCTGCTTGGACTCGGCCATGTCGACGAAAAGCGACCGCAGCTGGGGATTCTTAACGGCCTTCGCGGCGTCGGCGTAGAACTCGGCGCTGTCGCGCGTGGCCTGGATCAGTTCGTTGAGGGTTTCCACCTTTTCCTGGCGGAGCTCGGCATTGTTGGTCGTCATTGGATTTCTCCTTTGATGCGGCCGGTGATCACGCTGCAGGGTGATCTCTTGTTTCGGCGTTTGTTGTTTCCTGCAGCCACGTCCACCCTAGGCGCCCGCGCCTGAATCTCGCGTTAGAGCCCGGGCCGCCGTTAAAATTTTCTTCACGCCCCCGTAAATGGAGTAAGCCATGAACAAGTGCAATCGACTCGCCGTGCTCGCCCTGTCCACGCTGCTGGTGCTGCCCGGTTTCGCCGCGGCCGCCGACAAGGCCAAGGTCGCCGAATTCCTCGACGTGATGCAGGTGAAGCAGAACTACGCGCAGATGGAGACGATGGTCGCGCAGATGGCCGACCAGGGTTTCCAGGAGTCCGCGCGGCAACACGAGCTCCAGGGCGAATCGCTCGAGCGCGCCCGTGCCGCGCACGAGGTCGCCAAGAAGGGAATGCTCGAAGCGATGGCCTGGGAGGCGATCGAACCGGAAATCAGCGCCCTGTACGAGGAGCATCTGACCAATGCGGAGATCGACGCGGCGGTGGTGTACTACCGCTCGCCCGAAGGCGCCTCGCTGCTGGCCAAGCAGCCGGCGCTGATGCAGGCCGCCATGCAGATCGGCCAGCGCCGCATGCAGGAGATCCTGCCGCGCATGCAGGCGGAACTGAAGGCAATCTTCAGCAAGGAAACGGCAGCCCAGCCCGAAGGCTGACCCGCGCGGCGCGCCTCAAAGCGGGTCTTTTTCCGCCTTGGGGCGCGCACGGCGGTCGCCCAGTAGCGAGCTCACCACCAGGGCCGCGCCGAGGATGACCGCGACCACGAACATCACCAGCGCCAGCGCCGGGTAGCCGAGCAGCGTGTGGCGGGTC
>CAXAYM010000285.1:0-3504 GCA_963973175.1 uncultured Arenimonas sp. | reverse complement strand
GGCCTTGCCCAGCTCGTCCTTGCGCAGGCGGTCGATGGCGGCCACGCGCACGACCACGCCCCGGTGAACCTGCCAGAACTCCTCGGGATCCAGCCCGGCAAGCAGTTCCTTGAGCGGCGTGCGGATGATCGCTTCGTCTCCTGCCGTCACCACGCGCACGTACTTGTCCTGGGCCTGGAAGTACAGGACCTCGTCGACGCCGATCATGCGCACGTTGTCGCCGACGCTGGCGCTTATCCAGCGCAGCCGGCGTTCGCCTTCGGGGCGCAAGCGCGCCTCCAGTTCCTCGATGCGGGCCTGGAGGTCGTCGCCGCCATCGGCCAGTTGCTCCTGCAGGCGTTCGATCGCCCTGGCCAGGCGCGCCGGCGCCACCGGCTTGAGCAGGTAATCCACCGCGCCGGCCTCGAAGGCGCGGATGGCGTAGTCGTCATAGGCGGTGGTGAAAACCACGCGGGCGCCCGCGGCCACCGCGGCCCGCGCCACATCCAGGCCGCTGACGCCGGGCATGCGGATGTCCAGGAAGGCCACGCGAGGGCGGTGTTCGGCAACCGCCTCGATCGCCGTCAGGCCGTCCTCGCAGGCCGCCACCACGTCGAGCGCGGGCCAGGCCTCTTCGAGCATCTCCAGCAAAGCCGCGCGCTGGGGCGCTTCGTCCTCGGCGACGATGGCGGTGATGCGGGTCACGCCCCCCCCCCGGGTTTCGACATGATCGAGGTGTCCAGCGGCAGCGTGATCTCGGCCACCGCGCCGCGTCCGCCGGCGAGGCCGCGCAGGCTGAAGGTGGCCTGGTCGCCGAATCGTGTGACCAACTGTTCGCGCACGTTCGCCAGGCCCACGCCGCTGCCAAGGCCGGGCTTGAGCCCGGCGCCGTCATCCACCACGCTCAGCACCAGGCGCTCGCCGCGCAGGCTGGCGCGCACCTCCACCCGGCCGGGCCCGGGCTGCGGTTCGATGCCATGCTTGATGGCGTTCTCGACCAGCATTATCAGCAGCAGCGGCGGAAAGGCATGCCGGCGCAGCGCCGGTTCGGCCTCGACGGCATAGCTCAGGCGCCCGCCCATGCGCAGGCGCATGAGCTCGAGGTAGCTTGCGCAGATGTCGAGCTGCTGGCCCAGCGTGGAGTGCAGCAGGCTGTCGCCGTCGCGCAGCTTGGGGATGGTGGCCCGCAGGTGCGCGACCAGCGCATCGAGCGTGGCTTCGGCCTGGGCCGGATCCTGGCGGACCAGGGCCCGCACCGACGCCAGGGTGTTGAACAGGAAATGCGGCTCCACCTGGGCCTGCAGCAGCCCGAGGCGCAGGTCGGCCTGCTGCTTCTGGGCACGCAGCGCCAGCAGCTGGCGCTGGCGACGGTCGGCGGTCCAGCGCCGGTGTTCGCTGAAGTAGGCGCGCAGCGCGAGGCCGCCGCCGAACAGGCCGTAAATGACGACAAGCACCACGATGTTGACCAGCATTGCCGGCGTCTTGAACGCGGGGTCGATCTCCGGGTCCTTGCTCATGGCCGCGCCCGCTTCCACCAGGGCCTGGCGCACTTCGCCCTCCACATAGGTCGATGCCCACTGGTCGGCAAAGAAGCTCGCCACCATGCCCGCCAGCACCGCCAGCACGACGAACACACGCTCCCGCCGGACCGGCCAGCCGCGATGGCGCGCCATCGTCGCCAGCGCCGGCCCCGTGGTCGCCATCAGGAAGAATGCGACGAACAGATGCGCGCCGGCGAGCGCCCCGATGCCCCAGTCGCGCACGGTCACCGCGGTACCGAAACTCACGACCAGCGAAAAACCCGCGATGACCAGCCCGAACAGCAGGCTGCGGCCCCGGAGCCACGGCCCGCTGAACACCGGGTAGCGGTGATAGCGGCTCCAGACCGTGTTGCCGCCCACCAGGACTTCGGCGGGCAGCGGGCGGGAAAGACTGTAGGTCTCGGCATCACTCATGGCTGGCGCAGCATATCGGCCGCTCAGGGGGTTTCGCCACGATCGCCAAGACGCTGCGCGGGAATCGCGCCGCCGCCCTGTATCCAGACGAAGGACTGGCGGCCATCCGGCTGCTTCACCGGCTTGAGCAGGGCGTCGAAGGCCAGCGGGTAGAAGTCGCCGGCGCTGTCATGACCCATCTCGAACGGCGGCTGGCCCTGTGCCTGGATCTCCAGCGCATCCCCCTTGCGGCGCAGCGTCATCTTCATCGCGCCCTGCAGCTCGTACTCGCCCACCAGGGCATCGATCAGCGCCGCCGGCGCCGGCGAGGCCACGCGGGGCTCGCCCAGCGGCACCGCCGGGTCGAGCAGGTGCAGGCCGATGCTGCCCAGGCCACCCAGCGAGTGCAACGCGGTATCGGAAAGCACGACCACGCCGCGGCCGGCTTCCCGGTCGAAGGCCACCATGGAGGAAAAACCGCCGGTGCCGCCCTCGTGCACGTGCACCGGGCGGCCGTTGAGCGGCGCGATCATCCAGTTCATCGCCATCCTTGGCTGGCCCGCGGTCCACAGCGGCTGCTGCGTGAGCTCCAGCGCCGGCATCAACGTGGCGGGCGCGCGCCCCAGCTGGCCCTGCAGGTAGGCCACCATGTCGTCGAGCGTCGCCCGCACGCCACCGACGCCGGCCAGGTCCGGCTGGAAGGTCCAGGCCGGCACCGGCCGGGTGTTCGGCGCATGCCCGCGTGCGGCGGTGATGCCCTCGGGCGGGCGGGTGACGTAGGCGCCGTCCATTCCCAGGGGCGTGAACACGCGTTCGTCGAGCAGGGCGTCGAGGCCCTTGCCGCTGCGGCGCGCCATCGCTTCGGAAAGCAGCATCAAGGCGAAGTTGGAGTACTCGAAGGCGGTGCCCGGCGCGCGCGCGAGCTGCACGCGGCCCAATGCCTCGTGCAGCATCGGGGGCGCCATGCCGGCGTAGGGGTCGTTCGGGTCGGTGATGGCCACGCCCGGCGGCAGCGCCGGCAATCCGCTGGTGTGGGTGACTACATGGCGCAGCAGGATCGGCTGGCCTTCGAATTCCGGCACGCGGGTGCCCTCGGGCAGCCAGGCCGCCAGGGGATCGTCGAGCGAGGCGCCGCCGGCAATCATTGTCTTGCTGACCGAGCCGATCTCGACGGCGGTGGCGGCGCCGAGACGGCTTTCACCCTTGTCCGCGCAGCCATAGCCACGGGAAACCTCCTGGCCATCGACCACGGCGACGGCGAAACAGGCGCCGGTGCGGTCGCCCGCGAGGCGATGTTCGATCGCGGCGGCGAT
This sequence comes from uncultured Arenimonas sp., assembly GCA_963973175.1. GTDB lineage: Bacteria > Pseudomonadota > Gammaproteobacteria > Xanthomonadales > Xanthomonadaceae > Arenimonas. Next base: position 278 of record CAXAYM010000285.1, on the reverse strand, counting down.
GTCCGCGTCCGTCAGGGCGAGTGCCGGACCGGACAGGCCCAGGAGGGTCAGGGACGCAAGCAGGGTCTTGGAGGACATGGCGTGGCTCCTTGGATCGGGGAGATTTGCAGCCTGCCCTTCCCCTGCGGCGTCCGTGGACGTTTGCGACGAAGTCCGCCCCTGCCCGGATGAAACGCCGCGTGGCCGGTTTCAGTCCGCCAGCAGGCGTTCGAGCGTGCCGCGATAGCGTTCGGCGATCACGTCGTGGTCGCGATGGCGCCCCGCGGCGACCACCCGAT
>CAXAYM010000284.1:0-3531 GCA_963973175.1 uncultured Arenimonas sp. | reverse complement strand
GACCAGACAGGGTGCTGCGATTCCAAGTCCAGTTCCCAGCCGCCGATGCGGGCCAGGGCCTGGGTGCGCAGGAACAGGGCGCTGTCGCGCTTGAGGTCGGTGACGTCGGAGAACAACGAGATCACCCGGGACGGCGTGCTTTCACCGGCGCGGAACTGCGGCACGGACGTGGCCGACAGCCAGGTGAGCTGCTTGCGTCCCGTGTGGTAGACGCCCATCAGGGTGGATTTGATGATGTGGCCGGTGCGGGCGGCGCGCATCGACGGCAGCTCGCCAAAGCGCAGGGGCCAGCCCCGGTGGTCGACCACCATCCAGTCCTGCCAGCGCAGGCTGCGGTCAATGCTCTCGTCCTCGGGCAGTCCCAGGATGCGCATGGCGGCGGCGTTGGCGGACAGCACGTTGCCGTCCTGGTCCTGCACGAGCACGCCCTTGTCCATCACCGACAGCAGGGTATTGAGGTTCTCCTCGGCCTCGCGCCGCCCGGTCAGGTCGCGGGCGACGGCGATCACGAACTGGTGCGGGCCATCCTCGAAGCGCGCTGAATGCACCTCCACCGGGAACCGGCTGCCGTCGGCGCGCTTGTTGTACACCTCGACCACGTGGGTGCGCTTGCGGGCCAGGGTTTCGAGCACCGGCGCCATGTGGTCGGCCGGCAGGTCCGGGTTGATCACGTGCACCAGCTTGCCGACGATCTCGTCGCGCGGCAGGCCGTAGGCCTGTTCGCCAGCGCTGTTGAGGTCGATGATGCGCCCGTCGGCGTCGATCAGGCTGACCGGGTCCGGGACCGCGTTGAACAGGTTCTGGTAGCGCAGGCTGGCAACGTCGGCTTCGCGCCGCAGTTCGTGCAGCATGGCCAGCAATTCGGAGAGCAGTACCGGGTCCTTGCAGCCCTGGCCGTTGGCCAGCAGGGCCTCGAGCTGGGCGAGCATCGCGTCGTCATCGTGCCTGACTTCATCCATGCCTTGCGACCCGCCGCCCCGTCGAGTTGAAGGCCGAGAATACACCGCCCGCCGCGCAGAACACCCCCGGCGGGCGGGGTCGTCAGCGGGAGGCGAGGGTGACCTTGCTGCCCGAATCCCGGCCCAGCCTGCTGGCCAGCCAGCGGCCGGTTTCGACCAGCTTCGCCAGGTCCACGCCCGTCTTCACGCCCAGGCCGTCGAGCATGTACACGACGTCCTCGGTCGCCACGTTGCCGCTGGCGCCGGGGGCATAGGGGCAGCCGCCGGTGCCCGAGACGGACGAATCGACCACGGCCACGCCGTCTTCCAGGCAGGCCAGGATGTTGGCCAGGGCCTGGCCGCGGGTATCGTGGAAATGCACGGCCAGGGCGGCCATCGGCACGTCGGCGGCCACCGCGCGCAGCATCGCCCGCGCCTTGCCCGGCGTGCCGATGCCGATGGTGTCGCCAAGCGAGATTTCGTAGCAGCCCGCCTCGTGGAGGCGGCGCGCCACGCGCACCACGTCGTCCAGCGGCACGTCGCCCTGGTAGGGGCAGCCCAGCACCGTGGACACATAGCCGCGCACTTTCACGCCGTCTTCGCGGGCGCGCTCGAGCACGGGCAGGAAACGTTCGATGCTCTCGTCGATCGAGGCATTGATGTTCTTGCGGTTGAAGGCCTCCGAGGCGGCGCTGAACACGGCAACCTCGGTGGCGCCGACGGCCAGGGCCCGTTCGTAACCCTGCAGGTTGGGCACCAGCACGGGGTAGGCCACGCCGGGCAGCTTGCGGATGCCGGCGAAGACGTCGGCGGCATCGGCCATCTGCGGCACCCATTTCGGGCTGACGAAACTGGTGGCCTCGATGCATCGCAGTCCGGTGGCCGACAGGCGATCGATCAGTTCGATCTTGTCGGCGGTGGGGATCATCGCCTTCTCGTTCTGAAGGCCGTCGCGCGGACCGACTTCGACGATGCGTACGTCGGCGGGCAGGCTCATTCGGCGGCCTCCAGCACCAGCAGCACGGCATCGGCCTCGACGAACTCGCCCTCGGCGGCCTGCACCTTGGCCACCGTGCCCGCCCGCGGGGCGCGCAGGCTCAGCTCCATCTTCATCGCCTCCATCACCATCAGCTCCTGGCCTTCCTCGACGGCCTGGCCGGCTTCGGCCTTGACCACGACCACGCGGCCCGGCATCGGTGCGGTCAGGCGGTCGGCGCCGGCGGCGGCATCCCCCTCGTCGAAGAGGAAGGCGGGCACGCGCTCGAGCGTGAAGCGCTGGTCACCGTCGTGGACCAGGACGCGCCGGTCGTCGGCGCGGGCACGCACGCGTTGCTGCTGGCCGTCCACGCGGGCCACCAGGCGGCCGGCCACGAAGGCGGCGCCTTCGACACGCAGCGACAGGCCATCGCCTTCGAGGCTGTAGTCGCCGGCACTCCCGTGCGCGCGGAGCTCCCTGCGCTCGCCGCGGTAGAGGAAACACAGCAGCCGCTCGCCGCCGTGGCCCAGGCGCCAGCCGTCGGCAATGCCCCAGGGCGAAAACGGGTCGGGGCTGGCGGCGGTCCCGGCGTGGGTGCTCGCCTCGTCGTGCAGCAGGCAGGCGGTGGCGGCCAGGGCCAGCAGCGCCGGCGGCACCGGATCCTCCTGGGGCAGCACGTCGTCGAGGTGGCGGTCGAGGTAGGCGGTGTGGATGGTGCCCTCGACCACTTCCGGGTGGCGCACCAGCTTTTCCAGGAAGGCGATGTTGGACTTGGGACCGACCACTTCGCAGTCGGCCAGGGCCTCGCGCAGGCGGGCGAGCGCACGCGGCCGGTCGGCGTCGTGCACGATGAGCTTGGCGATCATCGGGTCGTAGTGGATCGTCACCGTGTCGCCTTCGACCACGCCGGTGTCCAGGCGCACGTGCTCGCTGGCGGCTGGCAGGCGCAGCACCTCGAGCTTGCCCGAGCCGGGCAGGAAACCCTGCGAGGGGTCCTCGGCGTACAGGCGCACCTCGATGGCGTGGCCCTGGCGCGTGATCGCGTCCTGCGCCAGCGGAAGTGTCTCGCCGGCGGCGACACGCAGCTGCCATTCCACCAGGTCCAGGCCGGTCACCAGCTCGGTGACCGGATGTTCGACCTGCAGGCGCGTATTGATTTCCATGAAGTAGAAATCACCCTGCGGGCCGACGATGAACTCGACCGTTCCGGCGTTGATGTAGTCGATCGCGCGGGCGGCCTCGACGGCGGCCTGGCCCATGCGCTGGCGCAGCTCCGGCGTGACGAAGGGCGAGGGCGACTCTTCCACCACCTTCTGGTAGCGACGCTGGGCGGAGCACTCGCGTTCGCCCAGGTGGATGATCTGGCCGTGGCTGTCGCCGAAGACCTGGATCTCGATGTGGCGCGGGGTTTCGACGAATCGCTCGAGCAGCACGCGGTCGCGGCCGAAGGCGCCGGTAGCCTCGCGCTGGCAGCTTTCCAGCGCCGCGGCGAAGTCCTCGCTGGCGCGCACGATGCGCATGCCCTTGCCGCCGCCGCTGTGCGCGGCCTTGATCATCAGCGGGTAACCGATGCCGTCGGCTTCGATCTGCAGGCGGCCGGGGGCCTGGTCTTCGCCG
>CAXAYM010000283.1:0-3535 GCA_963973175.1 uncultured Arenimonas sp. | reverse complement strand
TTCATCACGGGCCGCAGGTCACCAGCCCGACGCTTCGCGTCGAACAGCCTTGGCTTCGCCAAACGCCGGGGTCAGTGGCCGCCGTCGACGGATTTGAGTTCGGCGATCAGTTCGGCCACCGCGGCGGCGCCATCGCCGTAGAGCATGCGGGTGTTGTCGGCGTAGAAAAGCGCGTTTTCGATGCCGGCGAAGCCCGTGCCCTTGCCGCGCTTGATCACGATCGTGTTCTTCGACAGCGACACGTCCAGGATCGGCATCCCGTAGATCGGCGAGGACGGATCCGTCTTCGCCACCGGGTTCACCACGTCGTTCGCACCGATCACCAGCGACACGTCCGTCGTCGGGAACTCCGGGTTGATGTCGTCCATGTCCGCGATCAGGTCGTAGGGCACGCCCGCCTCCGCCAGCAGCACGTTCATGTGCCCCGGCATCCGCCCCGCCACCGGATGGATCGCGAACTTCACCTTCACCCCGCGCTTGAGCAGCGCCTGGGTGAGTTCCCAGACCTTGTGCTGCGCCTGCGCCACCGCCATGCCGTAACCCGGCACGATCACCACGCGCTCGGCGTAGGCCATCATCGCCGCCACGTCGCCCGCCTCGATCGGCTTCTGCGCGCCCGCGATCTCCTTGGCCTCGCCGGTCGCCCCGAAACTGCCGAACAATACGCTCGCGATCGAGCGGTTCATCGCCTTGGCCATCAGCTGCGTCAGCATCGTGCCCGCCGCGCCCACCACCATGCCGGCGATGATCAGCGCCTCGTTCTGCAGCACGTAGCCTTCGAAGGCCACCGCCAGGCCGGTCAGCGCGTTGTACAGCGAGATCACCACCGGCATGTCCGCACCGCCGATCGGCAGCGTCATCAGGATGCCGACGGCCAGCGCCGCCACGAAGAAGCCGATGATCACCGGCTGCTGCAGCCCCAGCACCGTGAACACGCCCAGCATCACCGCCACCAGGAACACCAGCGCGTTGAACACCTGCTGGCCCGGGAAGGTGAATCGTTTGTCCAAGCGGCCGTCGAGCTTGGCCCAGGCGATCACCGAACCGGTCAGCGACACCGAGCCGATCAGCGCACCCACCACCGCCAGCACCAGCGCCGTCTGCGAAGGGGCCCCGCCGAGGTCGGAATAACGCAGCAGTTCCACCGCGCCGATCGCCGCCGCCGAGCCGCCGCCCAGGCCGTTGTACAGCGCCACCATCTGCGGCATGTCGGTCATCGCCACGCGCTTGCCCGACCACCAGGCCACCACCGTGCCCAGCACCACGGCAGCCAGGATCAAGGGGATGTTGTGCATGCCCGGCGTCGCGAACGTCGCCACGGTGGCCAGCACCATGCCGGCGCCGGCCCAGCGGATGCCGCTGCGCGCGGTCACCGGCGACGCCATGCGCTTGATGCCCAGGATGAAAAGCAGGGCGGCGACGAAGTAGCTGGCCTTGACCAGCAGCGGCAGCCAGCTCATGCGCCGCCTCCCTTCTTGCTGGACTTGAACATCTCCAGCATGCGTTCGGTCACCACGTAGCCGCCGGCCGCGTTGCCCGCGCCCATCAGCACCGCCAGGAAGCCGATGATCTTTTCGGCCGTGGTGTCGGCATGGCCCAGCACCACCATCGCGCCCACCAGCACGATGCCGTGCACGAAGTTCGAACCCGACATCAGCGGCGTGTGCAGGATCACCGGCACCCGGCCGATGATTTCGTAGCCCGTGAAGGCCGCCAGCATGAAGATGTACAGCGCGACGAAACCGTCCATGTCCCCTCCCCGTGCGATGGGCCTCGCCCGGGCATCATAACCGCTGCTTGAACGACGGCCAGCGGGATGGGCGACAAGGTCAACCCGGCGGCCGGCGATGCGTTATAAGGCCCCATGACCGGCCGACCCGCCCGCCCGTGATGCCCTTCGACGCCGCCCCCGCTGCCGAAGCCACCAGCCTCGACGCCTTCCTGGCCTCGGTCGAGCGCCGTGGTTTCCGTATGGCCGAGCTGGCGCTGGGCCACCGGGAAGATGCGCTGGACGCAGTGCAGGAAGCCATGATCAGGCTGGTCGCCTACCGGGACCGGCCACCGGCCGAGTGGACGCCGCTGTTCTGGGCCATCCTGCGTCGCCAGGTGACCGACCGGCACCGCCGCAACAATGTTCGCCGCAAGGTGATGGCGGTGCTGGGCCGCGACGAGGACGCCCGTGATGATCCGCTCGAGATGTTGCCCGACCCCCACGAGGACCCGGCACGCCGCCACGCCGACGGCGCCGCCTGGGCCGCGCTGGGAAAGGCCGTTCGGCGCCTGCCGCGGCGCCAGCGTGAAGCGTATCTGCTGCGTGAGCTCCAGGGCCTGGACGTCGCCGAGACGGCGGCCGCCATGGGCTGCTCCGAGGGCTCCGTGAAAACCCATCTGTCGCGGGCGATGTCCGCCCTGCGCACCCACCTGGAGGAATGGCGATGAGCCGCCCCGACCCCATCCCCGACCGGGCCCGCGACCTGTTCGACCGGGCCAGTGAACGCCTGGACCAGGGCACGGCCTTCCGGCTGCGCCGGGCCAGGGAAGCCGCGCTGCGGCCGGCACCCGCGGCCTTGCCCGGCCGGCGGCTGTGGCCAGCCGGCGCGGTCGCCGCCAGCGTGATGGCCCTGGGCCTGGCGTGGTGGATCCCGCAGGCCGGTCCGGATTCGCCGGCAGCGGCGCCGCTGGCCAGCGAAGAAGTCGAATCGCTGGTGCTGGCCGAAGACGCCGAGCTTTACGCGTGGCTGGCCGACGCGCCGGTCGCCTCGCGCGGGGGGCCGCGATGACCCCACGCCCGCTTTCGCTGCGGCTGCTGGCGCTCGCGCTGGGGTTCGTCCTGGCCCTGCCGGCGCTGGCGCACGAACGCGGCGACCGGGACCGCGGGCATGGCCACGACCCTGCCCGCCATGGACCGGTCACCGTGCCGGACGGCGTGGTCGTTCCCTCCTGGGAAGAACTGAGCCCGGAGCAGCGCCGGTATCTCGGCCACCACAAGGATGACTGGGACACCCTGCCCGCGTCGCGCCGGGTGCACGCCCTCGAGCGCGCCGAACGGCGGGCCCGCTGGGAAGCGATGCCGGCCGAACAGCGCGAACGCATCCGCGAGGGCATGCGCAACTACCGGGACCTGTCCCCCGCCCTGCGCGAGAAGGCGCGTGAATCCATGCGCCTGATGCGCAGCCTGCCCGAAGAGCAGCGCGAGGCGCTCAGGAAACAGTGGCGGGCGATGAGCCCGGAGCAGCGTCGGGCCTGGCTGGAAGCCGGCGGCCCCGGGAGGTCACCGCCACCGGAAGCCGGGGGCGACTGATCAGCCGTCCCGGCGCGCGCCGTTGTGGGCCAGGCAGGTCCCGGCCAGCAGCTCGTCGTCCCAGTCCATGGCCAGCGCGCCGTCCTTGAGCGACAGCGCGAGGAAGTTGAAGACGTTGCGCGCGTACATCTCGCTGGCGTGCATCGCGCCCTGGCTGGCCAGGTTCAGCGGCCCGGCGAAGGTCACGCCGGACTGTTCGAAGGTTTCACCGGGACGGGTGAGTTCACAATTGCC
>CAXAYM010000282.1:0-3563 GCA_963973175.1 uncultured Arenimonas sp. | reverse complement strand
GCCTGCACCTGCTTCGCGCCGGCCTGTCGATCATGATGCTGTCGGCCTTTGCCTTCGCGCTGCGGCAAATGCCGATGACCAGTGCCTACGCCATCTTCTTCGTCGCGCCGCTGCTGATCACGGCGCTGTCGGTGCCGATGCTGGGCGAACACGTCGGCCCGCGACGCTGGGCTGCGATCGCCGTCGGCCTGGTGGGCGTGCTGGTCGTCCTGCGTCCCACCGGCGAAGGCCTGTTCGGCTGGGCCGGGCTGGCCGTCGTGGTCGCGGCGGCGGGTTATGCGCTTTCCGCCATCCTGGTGCGCGTGCTGCACCGGACTGACAGCGGCCAGAGCATGGTGTTCTGGATGCTGGTGATGACCGCCGCCGGCGCCTCGCTGCTGGCCTTGCCCGGCTGGGTACCGCTGCGCGCGGCGGACGCCTGGGTGATCGCGGGCGTCGGCGTCACCGGCTTCCTCGGCCAGGTGGCGATCACCGAGGCCTTCCGCTCCGGCGAGGCGTCGGTGGTGGCGCCGTTCGAATACAGCGCGCTTGCCTGGGGCCTGGGCCTGGACCTGATGATCTGGGGCGTGCTGCCCGACGGCTGGACCTTCTTCGGCGCCGGCATCATCGTCGGCAGCGGGCTTTACCTGGTTCACCGCGAACGCGTGCTAGGGCGCCGCCCCGCCGCGTGAGCCCGCGTCCGGGACGCGAGGGTTTATGCTTCGGCTACCCCGGTCCAAGGATCCCCCCGAATGTCGTCACGCCTGTTGCCCGTCGCCCTGGTTTCCACCCTCCTGCTTGCCGGCTGTGGCGCGGACGAGCCCGGGGCCGACGCGGTTGCCGTGGCCCCCGAGGTGGCGGCGCCCACGGCGGCCACCCCGGACTGGGGCCCGTGCCGGATCAACGGCCTGGCGGTGCCGCTGGGCGCTCGCCTGTTCGTGGTCGATGGGGCGACCCCCGTTCCCGGTGCCGAACCCGGCCGCGAGGTCATCCGCCGCGTCGACATTGCCGTACCTGGCCCGGTGGCGCTGCTGCTGACGGCGCCCGAAGCCACCGCCTGGCACGTGCGGCCGGGCCCGGAAACGCAGGTTCGCGCGATCGTCGCGCTGGGTGACCAGCCGCAGCGCATCACCGGCCTGGGCCTGGGCGACTTCCGCCACGAGGCCTCGTCGGTCCTGGGCGCCGAATGCGCGAGCTACGTGATGAAGGGCGGGGCCGGCCCGGCCCTGGCCGAAGCCACCGACCAGATCTTCGGCAAGCCGCACGACGCCATCTACCAGATGCGCATCGACAGCGTGATCATCGGCGGCAGCGATCCCACGCTCGACCAGCCGGTCACCGAGTGAGTCCCGCGCCCATGGGCTTTGGCCTGGTCGGCTTCGACGGCGACGACACGCTCTGGCACAGCGAGGGTTACTTCCGCGCCGCGCACGCCGAGTTCGAGGCCATCGTCGGCAACTATGTCGACCTGGCCGACGCCAGCCTGCACGAGCGCCTGCTGGAAACGGAGCGGCGCAACATCAAGCTCTTCGGCTACGGTGCCAAGGGCATGACGCTGTCGATGGTGGAAACCGCGATCGCGCTCACCGGCCAGCGCATCGGCGCCGCGGACATCCACCGGATCGTCGAGCTGGGCAAGGCGGTGATGACGCATCCGGTCGACCTGCTGCCCGGCATCCGTGCCGCGGTCGAGGCCGTGGCACGCGAGCGGCCGGTGGTGCTGATCACCAAGGGCGACCTGTTCCACCAGGAAGCCAAGGTACGGGCCTGCGGCCTGGCCGACCTGTTCCAGCGCATCGAGATCGTTTCGGAAAAGGATGCGGCGACCTACGGTCGCGTGCTGGGCGAGTTTTCTCTGGCCTCGCACGACTTCGTGATGGTCGGCAACTCCCTGCGTTCGGACATCGAGCCGGTGCTGCGCCTGGGCGGCTGGGGCGTGCACATGCCTTACCACGTGACCTGGGCGCACGAGATGGAGCATGGCCTTGGCCCGGACCACGCCAGCCACATGGAAACCGTGGAAACCGCGGCACAAATCCCCGCGGCGATCGGCCTGCTCGAGGCCCGCCGGTTTCAGTCGAAGGTATAACCGAGGCCGACCATCAGCGTGGTGCGGCCGTCCTGGTCCACCAGCGGGCTGTCGGTGATTTCAGACGGCAGCCAGGCGTGGCCGGCGCGCGCGAAGAACTCCCAGCGCTCGCCCACCGGATGCGTGGCCAGCAGCGAAACCTCGGGGATCATCGCCGAGCCTGGCGCGTAGGCCGGGCGGCCGGGCAGCGCCTCGCCGGGGCGCACGCCGTAGTAATAGTCGACCATGTCGCCGCTCTGCCACTTCAGCGCGGCGCCGGGCAGCAGGCGCCAGCCACCCGCCCGCATCAGGCCGGTCCAGGACAGCGTGGCTTCCTGCCCGCCGCTGCGATCGAGGACGTCCGTCGCGACCGCCACTTCGATCTGGCCCACGCGCGGCACCCGCCAACTGGCCGCGAGGCCGGCATCGAGCGAGAAGTCGCGGTCGTCCATGCCGGCCAGGTAGGGCGAGTCCGCTGCGTCGTAACCGTCGCCCCGGCCTTGCAGGAACGCCCCGAACTCGAAGCCCCCGTCCCGGGCCAGTACGACGCCGCCACGAAGTCCGCGCAGGTAGAAACGCTCGCCTTCGAAGCGCACCAGCGGCACCACCAGCAGGTCCTCGTCGAGCTGGCGATAGGGCGCGTCGCGTTCGATCGCCAGCAGCCCCAGCGTCCAGCGTGGCTGCGGCTCGGGGCCTTCCTGGGCAAGGGCGGGCAGGGCAGCCATCGCCAGGACGGGGGCGAGCAGGGTGGTCAGCAGGCGGCGTGGGGACATGGGGGGGCTCCGGTACGACGAATCGTCACTGTCGTTGACGATCCGTCGTACCGGCGTGATTGTCCAGCCTCAGGGCAGGCTGAACACGACGGGCACCAGGGCGTAGGCCGCCACCGCGCGGCCCTGCCGCTGCGCCGGATGGAAGCGCCAGTGGTCGAGCACCTGCAGGCGCGCGGCGCGGTCGAGTTCGCGATGCCCGCTGCTCGATTCCACCGTGACCTCCATCGGCCTGCCGCTCGCATCCACCAGCACCCGCAGCGTCACCGTGCCCTCGTGGCCGGCGATCAGGGAGGCGCGGGGATAACGCGGCGCCGGGGCGACGTCGTAGGCCAGGGTGGCCAGCTCGGGCGGGCCCGGGTCGAAGGACGTGGTTTCCGCGCTGGTGTCGACGGCCGGCGGCGCCTCGATCTCGCCCTGGTCGAACACCGGCGTCGTGTCGGTCACCGGGAGCGGGGTGGTTTCAAGTTGTGGCTGCGGCCGGGTGGGTTGTTCGACCGTGCGGTCGGGCCGTGGCGGCGGCGGCACGGTGATCGGGATGTCCTGGGGCGGCAGCGGCTCGAACTGCACCGGGACCGACTGCGTCCGTGGCGTCTGCGCCGGGGGCTGCCAGGTGGAGGGGAACATCAGCACGCCCAGTGCGACGACGTGCAGGCTGATCGCAAGGCTGTTGCCGGCGATGCGTTTTGCATCAAGTCGGAACGACGGCGGGCCGGAGTGGGACGACGGCAGGCTGCGGACCATGG
>CAXAYM010000281.1:0-3575 GCA_963973175.1 uncultured Arenimonas sp. | reverse complement strand
CCGCAGGCACGGACCGCGCCGCAGCCGCGCTACTCGCAGCCTGCCCCGCCGCCCCGCGCAACAGCGGCGCCCAGGCCCGCGCCGGTGGCCAAGCCGGCACCGCGGCGGCAATTGAGAACTACGTCACAGAACGGCACATCCGAGGACGAACCCTAGGCCCTCGGCGGCCATTCGGCATTGCACCGCCCGGAAGGGCGGCGCATCCTACGGCCGCCGACTGACACTTTGCGTCACGTTGTGACGCGGGTGCGGGTTGAACCCTCTGTTCGGCGCCCGGCATCAGGTCCCCTGGATTCCCCCTGTTCCAAGACCCGCCGGGCGCCGACTTTATCCCTGCAGCGCCGTGGATCGCCGGCTTGCCGCAAACACGCAAAAAAAAAGGGCCTGGCGCTCCCCCCCGGGAGCGCCAGGCCCTGGCATCCCTACCGCGCGCCTGACCAGCCCCTGTTCAGTCTGGTCGACGCCCCCCGGCGTTGGCCGCGGCAGGTGCCTTGGGGTTAAAGCAGAAAGCGTGCCAACCCCGCCGACAGGTGCGGCGCCCCGGTCCAGGGCGGATAATCGCGGGCCTCGAACGGAACCCGACCATGCTCAGCTATGAAGTGATCGTCATTGGCGGCGGCCACGCCGGCACCGAAGCGGCCCTTGCGGCGGCGCGGGCCGGTGCGCGCACGCTGCTGCTGACGCACAGCATCGAGACGGTCGGGCAGATGAGCTGCAACCCGGCCATCGGTGGCATTGGCAAGGGCCACCTGGTGCGCGAGATCGACGCACTGGGCGGCGCCATGGCCCGCGCCGCCGACCAGGCCGGCATCCAGTGGCGCACGCTCAACGCGAGCAAGGGACCGGCGGTGCGTGCTACCCGCGCCCAGGCCGACCGCGCCCTGTACAAGGCCGCGATCCGGCGCCTGGTGGAAAACCAGCCGAACCTCACGCTGTTCCAGGCGGCGGTGGACGACCTGGTGATCGAAAACGGCCAGGTGCGCGGCGCCATCACCCAGTCCGGCCTGCGGTTCACGGCGCCGGCCGTGGTGCTCACCGCCGGCACCTTCCTGGCCGGGCGCATCCACGTCGGCCTGCAGAACCATCCGGGCGGTCGCGCTGGCGAAGCCCCGGCGACCACCCTGGCCCAGCGTCTGCGTGAGGGCCCCTTCGTCGTCGATCGCCTCAAAACCGGCACGCCGCCGCGGATCGACGGCCGCAGCCTCGATTATTCGGTGATGGACGAACAGCCCGGCGACGACCCTCGGCCGGTCTTCTCCTTCCTGGGCAGCGTGCTCGACCACCCGCGCCAGGTCTCGTGTTTCATCACGCACACCAACGAGCGCACGCATGAGCTGATCCGGGGTGGCCTGGACCGCTCGCCGATGTATGCCGGCGAGATCGAAGGCGTGGGGCCGCGTTATTGCCCCAGCATCGAGGACAAGGTCGTGCGCTTCGCCGACAAGGCCTCGCACCAGGTCTTCGTCGAACCCGAGGGCCTGGACACGCACGAGGTCTATCCCAATGGCATCTCCACCTCGCTGCCCTTCGAGGTGCAGCTTGAACTGGTGCGTTCGATCCGCGGCTTCGAAAGCGCCGTGATCACGCGTCCGGGTTATGCCATCGAATACGACTACTTCGACCCGCGCGGCCTGAAGGCCTCGCTGGAAACCAAGGCCGTCGCCGGCCTGTTCTTCGCCGGCCAGATCAACGGCACCACGGGTTACGAAGAGGCGGCGGCCCAGGGCCTGCTGGCCGGGCTCAATGCCGCGCGTCTGGTGCAGCAGCGCGACGCCTGGTCGCCGCGTCGCGACCAGGCCTACCTGGGCGTGCTGGTGGACGACCTGGTCACGCATGGCACCACCGAGCCCTACCGCATGTTCACCAGCCGCGCCGAATACCGGCTGCAGCTGCGCGAGGACAATGCCGACGCGCGCCTGACGTCGATCGGCCGTGACCTGGGCCTGGTGGACGAGGCGCGCTGGTCTGCCTACGCCCGCAAGGCCGAGGCCGTGGAAGCCGAAACCGCCCGTCTCAAGGCCATCTGGGCGACGCCCGGCGGCGCGCTGGCGCGCGAACTCGAGGCCGCCACCGGCGTGGCCCTGAGCCGCGAGTGCACCGCGCTGGACCTGATGAAGCGTCCCGAGCTCGGCTACTCCGACCTGGTGCGCCTGGCATCCCTGGCCCCCGGCGTCGAGGATCCCGCGGTGGCCGAGCAGGTCGAGATCGGCGTGAAGTACGCCGGTTACGTCGACCGCCAGAACGAGGAGATCCAGCGCCAGCGGCGGCACGAGGACACCCGCATCCCCGACGACTTCGACTACGCCGGGCTGCCGGGACTGTCGGCGGAGCTGCAGGGCAAGCTGGCCGCGGTGCGCCCGGAAACCATCGGCCAGGCCCAGCGCATACCGGGCATGACCCCGGCGGCGATCTCACTGCTGCTGGTGCAGCTGGCCCGGCGCAAGGGTCGTCGCGTCGCCTGAGGCGGCGCCACCCGGCATGCCCGTCCGTTCGCATCCGCTGCACCGGCGCTGGCTCGCGCGCCGTCGCCGCCTGCGCCGCTGGCTGCGACCCTTGCCGCGCCGCGCCAACGTCGCGCGCTACCCCGTGATCAAGTGGTTCGCCGAAGCCGCGCGCAAGCGCCCCTATCTGTGGTCGTTCAAGCGCCAGCACGTGATGGTCTCGCTGTACTCCGGCGCCGTCGTGGCGCTGATGCCGGTGTATGGCCTGCAGCTGGCGATCGGGCTGGCGCTGGCGATCTGGCTTCGCGGCAACCTCACCGTGATGGCCGCGCTGCAGATGGTCACCAACCCGCTGACGATGGGTCCCATCTATTACGCCACGCACCGCCTCGGCGCCTGGCTGATCGGACTCACCGGCTACGGCGAAGGCGCCAGCGTGGTCGGCACCCACATCAATGCGCTGGTCGTCGGCGGCATCTTCGGTGGCCTGGGCTTCGCGCTGATGCTGGACCTGGGCTGGCGCCTGCTGGGCTGGGAGGCGCGGCGTTTCCGCCTGCAGCTGGCGGCGTTGCACGAACACTTTGGTTATCGCCACGGTGACGGAGACGCGCCGGGGGGCTAGATTGGCGACATGAAGACATGTGCCGCCGCCCTGCTGTTTCTTGCCCTGCCGCTGCAGGCCGCCACGATCTCCGACTGGCCGCTGCCGGCGCCCGACGGGTCGGCCCAGCCCAATCTTTCCCGCGCCCCCGACGGCGACCTGGTGCTGAGCTGGATCGAGCGTCGCGAGGGTGGCGGCCACCGACTGGCCTTCGCGCGTTTCGATGACGCGGGCGCGTGGTCGCCGGCCGGCACGGTGGCCGAAAGCGACAACTGGTTCGTCAACTGGGCCGACTTTCCCGCGCTGCAGGTGCTCGACGACGGCAGCCTCTGGGCCCACGTGCTGGTGAAGAACGGTGACGCGCCATACGCCTACGACGTCCGCCTGCAGTCTTCGCAGGACGGCGGCAGGACCTGGACGCAGATGCCGCCGGTGCACGACGACGGCACCCCGACCGAACACGGCTTCGCCACGCTCTGGCCCCATCCCGGCGGTGGCCTGGGCATCGCCTGGCTGGACGGCCGCCACACCGG
>CAXAYM010000280.1:0-3586 GCA_963973175.1 uncultured Arenimonas sp. | reverse complement strand
AGGGTGGGCGGGCGCCCTTCGCGTGCGACCTGGGCGGTGACGAAGTCGAGGATGGCCTGCTGGCGGTCGGTGAGGGTATCCATGACACAAATATATGTGGTATTTCCGTGGCCGGCCAGTCCCCCGTCGCCGGGCGTGGGGACAGCCTGCCGCGAGGCAGGCTCACGGCCTGAGACGCCGGCGGTGTTTACCGCACGCTAATCCGGTGCTGCCTACTCTGGGGCCCATGTCCCCTTCACCCGCCCCGCCAGCTGCGCCCGCGCCGGACGCGCCCCTGTTCATCGTCATCAACCAGGGTTCGGGCAAGCACGACGGGGAAACGCCCCGGGAGACCATCGCCGCCCTCCTGGCGGCCGCCGGGCGGCGCCATGAGTTCCTGGTCATCGAAGACCCCGCGCGCATCGCCGATGTCGCCCGGGCGGCCGTGGCCCGGGCGCGCGCGGAAGGCGGCATCGTCGTCGCCGCCGGTGGCGACGGCACGCTCAACGCCGTCGCCCAGGCCGTGCTCGGCAGCGGCTGCGCCTACGGCGTGCTGCCCCAGGGCACCTTCAATTATTTCGGGCGCACCCACGGCATCCCGCAGGACCTGGCCGATTCCGTGCCGGCGCTGCTGCACGCAAGCTTGGAGCCGGTGCAGGTGGGACGCGTGAACGGCCGCGTGTTCCTGGTCAACGCCAGCCTCGGCCTGTACCCGGAGATCCTGCAGGACCGCGAGGGCTTCAAGCAGAAGCTGGGCCGCAGCCGCTGGGTGGCGATCTTCTCGGGCCTGCGCACGCTGATGCGGGAAGGCCGCCGGCTGCAGCTGGAAATCGAATCCGGAGACGGCCGCCGGCGCGTGTCCACGCCGTCACTCTTCGTCGGCAACAACCGGCTGCAGCTCGACCGCCTGGGCCTTCCCGAAGAGGCGGCGCTGGCCAGCGGACGCCTGGCCGGCATCATGGTGCGCCCGATCGGGCACCTGGCGATGTTCGGCCTGGCCCTGCGCGGCGCCCTCGGCAAGCTGGGCGATGCCGACAACGTGCGCCACTTCGCCTTCCGGAAACTGTCGGTGTCGCCCAGCGGCAAACGACGGGTCAAGGTCGCCCTGGACGGAGAGATCGTGTGGCTGCGCACGCCGCTGGTGTTCGAAGTCTCGCCCGACCCGCTGCCGCTGATGATGCCGCGGGTCCAGGACCGGGCGCCGGTCGAATGAGCCTGCTGCTGCAGGTGTCGGACACGCACTTCGGTACCGAGCGGACCGGGGTGGTGGAGGACCTGGTGGCGCTGTGCGCGGCGCGCAAGCCGGACGTGCTGGTGCTGTCGGGCGACATCACCCAGCGTGCCCGCCGCGGCCAGTACGAAGCGGCGGCACGGTTCTGGGAACGCATGCGGGCGCCCGCGCGCCTAGTGATCCCCGGCAACCACGACATCGCACTTTTCGACGTGTTCTCGCGGATATTCCACCCCTACCGGCTCCAGCGCCGCTGGTTCGGGCAGGACCTCGAGCCGGTGGTGGATACGCCGGCGATGCTGGTGCTGGGGGTCAACACCACCCGACGCTATCGCCACAAGCATGGCGAGGTGTCGAAGGACCAGATCGAGCGGGTCGCCAGCCGCCTGCGCGCCGCGGCGCCGGGCCAGCTGCGGGTGGTGGTCACGCATCAGCCGGTGGACGTGCCCGGTCCGGGCGACGCCAACAACCTGCTGCGCGGCCACGCCGAGGCCGTGCCGGCATGGGTGGACGCTGGCGTCGACGTGGTGATGGGCGGGCACATCCACCTTCCCTTCATCCGTCCGCTGTCGGAGCGTTTCCCCGGCCTGGCGCGCCGCGCCTGGTGCGTGCAGGCGGGCACGGCGGTTTCCCATCGCGTGCGCGGCAATGTGCCCAATTCCGTTAATTTCATCGAACACGACCCCGAAGGTGGGCGCGCCTTCGCCGAACGCTGGGACCACGGGGAAGGCGGGGGTTTCGCGCCGGTCCTGCGGGTCGAGCTCGACCTGGACCGGCCTTCCGGCTGAGCCGCCGCGTCGCCGCTTCTCCGCGTGCTCTCAGTCCCTGCGACAGCGTCCCGGTTAGAGTAGCCGCTGGCATCCCCGGTGAAATTTTCCATGGCCAAGGCCAAAACCGCCTACGTCTGCAGCGACTGCGGCGCCTCCACCACCCAATGGCAGGGCCAGTGCGGCGACTGCGGCGCCTGGAACACGCTCACCAGCTTCGTGGTCGAACCGGCCAGCAACGCCAAGGCCGCGGCGCCGGCGGCGGTCCGCCATGGGGGCTGGGCCGGGCGACCGGAGTCCGCCGGCGTCACTGCCCTGCGCGACGTCAGCCAGGACGCCGAGGTGCGCGTGTCCACCACCATCGGCGAACTCGACCGCGTGCTCGGCGGCGGTTTGGTCGAAGGCTCGGTGGTGCTGGTCGGCGGCGACCCGGGCATCGGCAAGTCCACGCTGCTGCTGCAGGCGCTGGCGCTGATGTCGGCGCGGCTGCCGGCCCTGTACGTCACCGGCGAGGAAAGCCTGGCGCAGGTCGCCGGCCGTGCGCAGCGGCTGGGCCTGCCATTGGACAACCTGCACGCGCTGGCCGAAACCTGCGTCGAGAAAATCCTGGCCCAGGCCGCGGCCACCAAACCCTCGCCGCGCCTGCTGGTGGCCGATTCCATCCAGACGCTCTGGAGCGAACTGCTGACCGCCGCGCCGGGCTCGGTCAGCCAGGTGCGTGAAAGCGCCGCCAAGCTCGTGCGTTTCGCCAAGGAAACCGGCACCTCGGTGTTCCTGGTCGGCCACGTCACCAAGGAAGGCGGCATCGCCGGTCCGCGCGTGCTCGAACACATGGTCGACGCGGTGCTCTATTTCGAGGGCGAAGCAGGCAGTCGCTTCCGGGTGCTGCGCGCATTCAAGAACCGCTTCGGCGCGGTGAACGAACTGGGCGTGTTCGCGATGGGCGACAAGGGCCTGCGCGAAGTTCCCAACCCGTCGGCGATCTTCCTGTCGGGCTCGAGCACGGCGCAGCCGGGCAGCGCGGTGATGGTCACGCGCGAAGGCACGCGACCGCTGCTGGTGGAAGTGCAGGCGCTGGTGGACCAGTCGCCGCTGGCCAATCCGCGCCGCGTGGCGCTGGGCCTGGAGCAGAACCGGCTGGCGATGCTGCTGGCGGTGCTGCATCGCCACGGCGGCGTCGGGGTGTTCGACCAGGATGTGTTCGTCAACGTGGTCGGCGGCATCCGCGTGCAGGAAACGGCGGCCGACCTGCCGGTGCTGCTGGCGGTGCTCAGCTCGCTGCGCGACCGGCCGCTGGCCGAAAAGACGATCGCGTTCGGCGAGGTGGGACTGAGCGGCGAGATCCGCCCGGTGCCCAACGGCGAGGAGCGCCTGAAAGAAGCCGCCACGCACGGTTTCCGCCGCGCCATCGTGCCCAAGGCGAACGCACCCAGGAAAGGCGCCTACAAAGATATGGAAGTCATCGCCGTCGAACGCCTCTCCGAAGCCCTCGAAGCCGCCGCCGAGTAGCCCCCGATTTTTACTTGCCCCTGTGGGAGGGACTTCAGTCCCGCTGCCCTTGGCCTTCGGCCAAGCAGGGCGTCGGTGCGTGTTCGCTTCGCGGGTGGAG
>CAXAYM010000279.1:0-3597 GCA_963973175.1 uncultured Arenimonas sp. | reverse complement strand
GTGGTCGCGCAGGCCTCGGACACCATGTTCACCGAGTCGGGGCTGACGACGATGCGGTCGGCCCAGGCCAGGGCCCCGGCATACGGGTTCTCGCCATCGCCGGCGTCGAACCAGCGAAGGCCCGGCACGTCGGCCCAGTAGGTGCGTGCCAGCGCGGCCAGCTTCGCCGGCGTACGGCGCGAACCGATCACCACCAGGCTGCCGCCGTCCATGGCCAGCCAGTGTTCGAGCTTCGCCGCCATCACTTCGAAGGCGCCGCGGTCGAAGCGAACCGCCGGCGTCGGCCCGCCCATCAGCACCACGGTACGCGGACCGGGAAGTTCCCCCAACGCGGGGAAATCATGGCGGCCCTGCGCCAGCCAGGGGTCGTCCACCGGATTGAGGCTGCCGCAGAGCGTGATGACATTGGCGCCGCTGCGGCCGTCGTGCTCGGGCGCGACCACGAGATCCCAGTGCGCAGTGGCCATCCGCGGATGCAGCACCTGCACCACGCGCGCGCCGCGTTCGCGCAGGAGCCGGGTGGCCAGCGCCGCGCGCCGGCCGGCGCCGACCGCCAGCGCGGGGGGCGCCTCCAGTGCCGCCAGGAAACCGGCGCCAAACGCCTTCTCCGCGCCCGGCAGGCGTCGCGGCGCCAACCAGCTCCAGGGCATGGCGGTGTGCAGCGCGAACTCCCGGACGTCCGGCACCAGCGCCTGCGCCAGGGCAAGCGCCTGCCGCCGGTGCCCGGCGGCGCCGTCGTGCAGGGTCCAGCAGGTGGTAGGCAGGCCAGGCATCGGCCAAGCCTAGCCGGAACAGCGGCGGCACCGCGAGGCCGCGGTGCCGCCGGGGTCGTCAGTCGCCGGTGAGGCGGGTGCCGAAGTAGAGGTTGGCGATGTCCACGTTGTGCGCGCTGCCGCGGATGCCCATGCGCACCTGGATCGGCTCCCGGAAAAACCGCGTCGCATCGCGTTCGCTCAGCCCGTAGCGCTGCATGAGCGCCTTGCGGCTGACCAACCCGCCGATGCAGATGCGGGCGCCGGTGAACTGCTCGACCTTGTAGTCGCCAGCCGCGATCTCGCCTTCCGTCGCGATCGCCGGCATGGGCAGTTCGAGTACGCCGTTGTAGGGCTGTCCAGTGACAGGGTCACTGGCGCCACGCAGCACGCGGCTGTGGATGCGGTAGACCGGCATCGCCTCGAGGCGGTAATCGACCGGCGAGGCCGAAGGGTTGGCGAAGGCGACGCCCACCACGGGCGTCTGCCAGTGGCACAGCAGGGAGTGGCTGCTGCCACCCGGCAGGGTGACCACCGCGACATCCGGGACGTCGAAGGAGGTGGGGGCCGGGGCCGGATTCAGGGCGACGCAGCCGCTGTCGCCGGGGCTGCAGTTGGGCTGCAGGAACACCGACCCGGCCAGGAGGCCGAGCCAGCGCACTTCCCGGCCGAAGCTTTCGGCATCGCCGACTTCGGCGTCGGTGGGCCTGGCCTTGAGCAGCACGTCGCGGCCCTGGGACGAAGCCGCAGCGTAGCGGGAGGCAGCTTCCAGCGAGGAATCCACGGGCGGCGCGTGGAATTCATCGATGGCCAGGGCCGGGGTGGCCGCCAGGGCGGTCGCGAGGATCAAGCCAGCGTAACGGGCGTTCATGCCATTGCTCCTTGTGGGTGACCACCATCGATTCAGGATGGGGGAGCCGCGCCGGGGGCACGGGAGCTCAGGCATTCCACGCAGAAAGACGGGCAAGCACGCCAGTACGACCGTTCCGGCTGCAATGGCCGCCGTCGGCCGCCACGATGGCGGCACCGCGAGGCCGCGGTGCCGCCGGGGGGCGTCAGTCGCCGGCGAAGCGCGTGCCGAAATTGATGTTGGCCGCGTCGACCATGCGGGCCGAGCCACGGATGGACATGGTGATGGTGATGGGCTTCTTGAAGAACTGCTTGGCCTGCTGCTCGGTCAGGCCGTAGGCATTGACCAGCGACTGCTTGCTGACCAGGCCGCCGATGCACATGCGGGTGAAGGTGAACTGCTCGACGTTGTACTCGCCTGGATCGATCGAGCCCGAGACGTTGATGGCACTGAGACCCAGCTCGATGGCGCCGTTGTAGGGGGTGCCGGTGTTCGGGTCGCTCAGGCCCTGGAGAACCTCGCTTTCGATGCGGTACACCGGGAACGCCTGGAAGCGGTATTGCTCGGTCGCGGCGGTGAAGTTCGCGAAACCGACCGAAACGATCGGCGTCTGCCAGTGGCAGATCAGCGACTTGGTGCTCTTGCCGGGCAGGGTGATCGCCGCGAGGTCGGGTGCCTCGAAGCTGGTGAAGCCCGGAGCCGGGTTGAGCTGGATGCAGCGGGGGTCGACCGGCTCGCCGGGAACGGCGCAGTCGGTCTGCAGGTAGGTGAAGCCGGAAAGCAGCCCCAGCCAGTTGACGCTGCGTCCGAAGCTGTCGGCGTCACCGACTTCGGCGGCAGTGGGGGCGGCCTTGGCGGCGGCGGGATCGGCCAGACGAGCGGACTTCAGGGCGGCGCGACCGGCGGCCAGGGTGTCTTCCACGGGCGGCGAACGGAAGCTGTCGTCGGCGATGACGGGCGCGGCCGCCATCGAGGCGGCCACGGCCAGGAACAGGGTGCAAAGCTTCATGCGGTGTCTCCTTGGGTGTCCGACGCCCCGGCGGGGCGTGGGGAGGCGGGCGCGGGGGCGCCGCGGCCTTCCTGGCACCTTTACGGACGAAGTTGGGCACAAGGGGCCAGGGCCGGTAGCGGATGAAACGATACGTTCCCAGCGCGGGGCTGCGTTGCAGGCGCGGGGGCAATAGGCTGTGTTACCCCCGCCCCATCCTGGAGTCCCCGAATGAAGCTCAAGCAATTCGCCCTGGCCGGGCTGTTCGCCCTGGCCACCCTGCCGGCCCTGGCGGCCGACACCTACGCCATCGACCCGACCCACACCCAGGTCGAATTCACCTACAGCCACTTCGGCTTCTCGAACATCACCGGTCGCTTCGACAAGGTCGAGTCCGAGTTCGCGTTCGACGCCGCCGATCCCACCCGCTCCAGCGTCAAGGTGACGATCCCGGTCGACAGCATCAGCACCGGCGTGGAGAAGCTGGACCAGCATCTGCTCAGCGACGACTTCTTCGACGCCGGCAAGTACCCGACCGCCACCTTCACCAGCACCGGCGTGACCGTCGCCGGCGAAGGCAAGCTGGCCGTGGCCGGCGACCTGACCATCCACGGCGTCACCAAGCCGGTGGTCATGGACGTCACCATCAACAAGGTCGGCGAGCACCCGATGAGCAAGAAGCCGGCGGCCGGCTTCGACGCCAGCTTCGACATCAAGCGCAGCGAGTTCGGCGTCGGCGGCTACGCCCCGGCCGTCAGCGACGACGTGCGCATCGAAATCACCGTCGAGGCCCAGAAGGCCGAATAAGGCGTTCCCGGGGTCCGGGCATGTAAAATGCCGCCCGGACCCCGAAGGACCTTCCCCATGTCGCGTACCGACACCGCCACCGCCCGCGCGCCGGCCAATGCCGAACGCCGCTACGAGGTGCAGCGCTCCGAGCTGCCGCTGTCCTGCCCGACGCCGGCCATGGCGCTGTGGAACTCGCCCCCGCGCGTCTACCTGCCGAT
>CAXAYM010000278.1:0-3611 GCA_963973175.1 uncultured Arenimonas sp. | reverse complement strand
GACCGTGTCGAGCCCGGCGGTGACGAGATCGGACAGGCCCGCGCCGGGTTTAAGCGGGACAACCAGGGTCAGCGGGCCGGGCCAGAAGGCGGCGGCCAGCTGGCGGGCCGCCGCGGGAACCTCGCTTGCCCAGTCGTCCAGGGCCTCGACGCCGGCCACGTGCACGATCAGCGGATGGTCGGCCGGCCGGCCCTTCAGGGCGAAAATGCGGCGCACCGCCCCGGGATTGGCGGCGTCGGCGGCCAGGCCGTAGACGGTTTCGGTGGGCAGCCCGATGGCTTCGCCCCGGCGCAGGGCGTCCAGGGCCTCTTGCAGTGCATGGTTCATGCCGCCCTCCGGTAGTCGTCGCGCAGCAGCCCGTAGATCCAGGAATCGGCGAATTCATCGCCGACCCGCCATCGGTGGCGCAGCAGGCCTTCCCGCTGGAAACCGAAGTGCTCAAGAAGCCGCCAGGACGGCTGGTTGCGGGGATCGACGTCGGCCTCCACGCGCTCCAGCCCCAGCCGCCCGAAGGCAAACGCCAGCGCCAGCGCGACGGCCTCCCGCGCCAGTCCCCGGCCCTGCAGCGAGGGCAGCAGCGAATAGCCGAGCTCGGCGCGGCGATTCGGGCCGCTGAGCGAAAACAGGCTGGTCGTGCCCAGGAAAGCATCGTCCTCGCGCCCGGCCAGGGCCCAGGCGAACGTCGCCGGCGGTTTCCAGCCCATGCGCTCGTCCAGCCAGGCCTCGGCCTGGGCCAGCTCGGTCCAGGGCGCGAAACTCCAGTAGCGGCAGACCTCCGGGTCGGCATACAGCGTGAACAGCGCCGCGGCGTCCGTGCGGCGCAGCGGCCGCAGGCGGACCCGGTCACCTTCGATCACGGGCAGGTCGGTGCAATCGTCCATGGCGTCATTCTCCCACGCGGCCCCGGCGTTTGCCGCCAGCGGCCGGCGCGGGGGAAAATGGCGGCTTACCCCGACTCCGGAGCCTCCCCATGTCCATCCTCCGCATGGCCGACCTCGACCTGGCCGGCAAGCGCGTCCTGATCCGCGAGGACCTGAATGTCCCGGTGAAGGACGGCCGCATCACTTCCGAGCAGCGGATCACCGCGGCCCTGCCGACGATGAAGCTGGCGCTGGAGAAGGGCGCGGCGGTGATGGTCACCTCGCACCTGGGCCGCCCCAACGAAGGCGTGTGGACGCAGGAGGATTCGCTGGCGCCGGTCGCCGCCCGCCTGGGCGAGCTGCTGGGCCGCGAGGTGCCGCTGGTGAAGGACTGGACCGACGGCGTGCAGGTCGAGCCCGGCCAGCTGGTGCTGCTGGAGAACTGCCGCATGAACATCGGCGAGAAGGCCGACGACGAGGCGCTGTCGAAGAAGTACGCCGCGCTGTGCGACGTGTACGTCATGGACGCCTTCGGCACCGCCCACCGCGCCCAGGCGTCGACGCATGGCGCCATTCGTTTCGCGAAAGTCGCCTGCGGCGGCCCGCTGCTGATGGCCGAACTCGACGCCCTGGCCAAGGCCCTGCACGAGCCGGCCCGGCCGCTGGTGGCCATCGTCGCCGGCTCCAAGGTCAGCACCAAGCTCGAACTGCTGGGCGCCCTGGTCTCGAAGGTCGACCAGCTGATCGTCGGCGGCGGCATCGCCAACACCTTCATCGCCGCGGTCGGCCATCCGGTGGGCAAGTCGCTGTGCGAGGCCGACCTGCTCGACACCGCGCGCAAGATCATGGCCGATGCCAAGGCCCGCGGCGCCGACATCCCGGTGCCGACCGACGTGGTCGTGGCCCCGGCCTTCGCCGCCGACGCACCGGCCACGGTCAAGGCTGTCGCGGACGTCGGCCCCGACGACATGATCCTGGACATCGGGCCCGATACCGCCGCGCGCTACGCCGACATGATCGCCAGGGCCGGCAGCGTCATCTGGAACGGCCCGGTCGGCGTGTTCGAGTTCGACGCCTTCGGCAAGGGCACCGAGGTGCTGGCGCATGCCATCGCCGATTCGAAGGCTTTCTCGATCGCCGGCGGCGGCGACACCCTGGCGGCCGTCGACAAGTACGGCGTTGAGAAGGGCATCAGCTACATCTCCACCGGCGGCGGCGCCTTCCTGGAGTTCTGCGAGGGCAAGGAGCTGCCGGCGGTCGCGGCGCTCAAGGCCCGCGCGGGCTGACGTGGCGACGATCTTCTTCGACCTCGACGGCACCCTGATCGACTCGGTCGAAGGCATCACGCGCTGCGTGGTGCATGCCTTCGAACGCCTGGGCGAACCGGTGCCCGCCGCGGACGAACTTCGCGGCTGGATCGGGCCGCCGCTGCGCGACAGCTTCGCGCCGAAACTGGGCGACGCGGCCCGCGTGGAGCGGGCGGTCGAGTACTACCGCGAACGCTTCGAGACCGAGGGCTGGCGCGAACACGCCATCTACGCCGGCATCGGCGACACCGTGGCGGCCCTGGCCGCCGACGGCCACCGTCTGGCCGTGGTCACCGCCAAGAACGAACCGCATGCGCGCCGCATCGTCGAACACCTGCCCTTCGGCGATCATTTTGAGGACATCATCGGCGCCACGCCCTGCGGACGGCTGAGCCACAAGCCCGAGCTGATTGGCGAAGCGTTGTCCCGCCTCGGCCTGGCTGCGGAAGGCTGCTGGATGGTCGGCGACCGGCACATGGACATCCACGGCGCCCGCCACCACGGCATGCCTTCGGTGGGCGTGCTCTGGGGCTTCGGCGGCGAAGCCGAGCTCCGCGAAGCCGGCGCCACCCACCTGGCCCTGTCGCCGGCCGGATTGCGCGGATTGTTCGCCACGGTCGCGTGCTAGCTTAGAAGCGTCATCACCGCAAAAACCGTCCATGAGCCAGCCGCTGCGCCGCACCAAGATCCTCGCCACCCTCGGCCCAGCCACCGACGCCCCGGGCGTGCTTGCCGGCCTGGTGCGCGCCGGGGTCAACGTGGTGCGCCTGAACTTCTCCCACGGCACGCCCGAGCAGCACGCCGCGCGCGTGGCGGCGGTGCGCGAGGCAGCGGCGGAGCAGGGTCGTGAGGTCGGCATCCTGGCCGACCTGCAGGGCCCGAAGATTCGCATCGAGAAGTTCGCCGGCGGCAAGGTGTCCCTGGCGGCCGGCGATGAATTCAGCCTGCTTTGCCGGGCCGACGCGCCGCCGGGCGATGCCGGCCAGGTCGGCGTCAGTTACCTCGGCCTGGTCAATGACGTGCACCCCGGCGACACCCTGCTGCTCGACGACGGCCTGATGGCGGTCGAGGTGCTGGCGATCGAAGGCGACCGCATCCGCACCCGCGTGCTCACCGACGGCGTGCTGTCCGACCGCAAGGGCCTCAACCGCCTCGGCGGCGGCCTGTCCCTGGGTGCGCTGACCGACCAGGACAAGGACCACATCCGGATCGCCGCCGGACTGGGCGTGGATTTCCTGGCCGTGTCCTTCTGCCGGTCGGCGGCCGACATGGACGAGGCGCGCGCCCTGGCGGTGGCCGCCGGCTCCGACGCTTTCCTGGTCGCCAAGATCGAGCGCGCCGAAGCCATCGAGAACCTGGTCGAGATCACCCGTGCCTCGGACGTGGTGATGGTGGCGCGCGGCGACCTCGGCGTGGAGATCGGCGACGCCGAACTGCCCGGCCT
>CAXAYM010000277.1:0-3611 GCA_963973175.1 uncultured Arenimonas sp. | reverse complement strand
TGCTCGAAAAAGGCATGTACGTCAGTCGCCTGGACCGGGACTGGGTCGGCACGCCTTTTCCCTTCCAGGGTTTCGAGATCAAGTCCGACGAGGACATCGAGCTGCTCTCGGCCTACTGCACCAGCGTGTTCATCGACGTCCAGAAGAGCCTGATCAATGCCCGGCCTTCCCTGCGGGTGTCGTCGGCGCCGCGCAACGTATTCCCGCCACGGGGCCCCGAGTACCACAACACGGTCGAGCTCAAGGACGAGATCCCCCGCGCCCGCGAGATCCACAGCAACCTGCGCGCCCTGGCCGAACGCATCGCCGACGATGTGCGCAGCGGCCGCCGGCTCGAACCGGGGGTGGTCAAGGAAGCCGTCGAGCCGATGGTGGAAAGCCTGCTGCGCAATTCCGATGCGCTGTTCTGGCTGATGGCGCTGATGAAGCGCGACGACTATGCCTACAGCCATGCGGTCAACTGCAGCGCGCTGGCCGCCGCCTTCGGCCGGCACCTGGCCCTGCCGCGCGAGGTCCTGGTGGAGCTGGCGACCGGCGGTTTCCTGCTCGACGCGGGCATGGTGACCCTGCCCACGGAGGTCGTTCACCACGACGGCAAGCTCGATCCTGAAGCCATGGCCCTGATGCGCGGCCATGTGCGGCGCAGCATGGAATTGCTCGACCAGGCCGGCGTCACCGGCAAGTGGGCCCGCGAACTGGTCGCGGGCCACCACGAACGCCACGACGGCTCGGGTTATCCCGAAGGCCTGGCGGGCGATCGCATCCCGCTGGCCGGACGCATGGGCGGCGTGGTCGACACCTACGACGCCCTTCGCAGCGACCGGCCGCACCGCAACGGGGAATCCCGCCACGGTGCGCTGCAGACCCTGTACCGGGCGCGCGACCGCATGTTCCAGGCCGAGGTGGTGGAACAGTTCCTGCAGTGCCTGGGTGTGTATCCGACGGGCTCGCTGGTCGAACTCAATACCGGCGAAGTCGGCGTGGTGATGGCCCAGAACCAGGTCCGGCGCCTGCGGCCGCGCCTGATGCTGCTGCTCGACGCCGAAAAGAACGCCTACGATCCCTACCGCGATGTCGACCTGATGCAGTACGGCGTCGACCTCGCCGACGGGGGCGTCAAGATATCCCAGGCCCTCGAGCCTGGCGCCTACGGGCTCCGCCCCGAGGAACTTTTCCTCTGATGCCGGGGGCAGGGCCATGATCACCCGCAACACCGCGATGGCCGAGGTGGTGGCGCCGAAGATCGACGCAGCGCTCGCCGCGGGCGAATCGCTCGGCGTCGTCTGCGTCGGCATGCAGGGACTTCGCCGGCTGCGCATCCACGCGGGCTACGGCGCGGTGGATGAACTGCTGCGCCAGTCGGGCGAGCGCCTGCGCGCGATCCTGCGGCCCGGCGACGAACTCATCGAGCTCGGTTCCGGCGACTATGGCCTGCTGTTGGCCGGCCTCAAGGATGGCCAGCACGCGCTGCTGGCGGCTGCACGGGTGCAGCGGCAGTTCGAACACCCCTTCGATGCCGCCGGCCAGCCCGTTCTGGCGATGGTCTCGGTCGGCGTCGCGATGTGCCCGGAGCACGGCGACCAGCCGGAGCTGCTTTGCCGCCAGGCCGAACAGGCCATGCTGCAGGCGCGCTACGAACCCGACCGCATGCTGGTGTGCAAGTCGCGCATCACGCCCTCCGGCGTGGACCCGGCCGACCTGCTGGTGGCCATCAACGAGGGCCAGCTGTCGATGTGGCTGCAGCCGATCCTCGACGTTCGCCGTCGCCGGGTGGTCGGCGCCGAGTCGCTGGCGCGCTGGGAGCACCCCAGGAAGGGGTTCGTCAGCCCCGGGGATTTCATTCCCGTGGCCGAAGGCTCGGGCATGATCTCGCACTTCACCCGCTGGTCGATCAATGCCTGCCTGCAACAGGTGGCGGAAGCGCGCAAGCTGGGCCTGGACTTCCCGATCGCGCTGAACCTCTCGGCCACGGCCTTCGCGGAACGGGGCCTGGTGGAACAGATCCTGGGGGGGCTGCAGCTGTGGGACGTTGCCCCGCGTGGCCTGGTCCTGGAAGTCACCGAAACCGCCATCGTCGCAGACGTGCGTCGTGGTGCGAACCAGTTGCGCCAGCTCAATGCCGCCGGCGTGCGCGTGTCCATCGACGACTTCGGTGTCGGCAACGCCTCGGTGTCCTACCTCAAGGAGTTCCCGGCGACCGAGATGAAGATCGACCAGTCCTTCGTCACCGGCATGCTCGGCGACCTGCGGTCACTGCAGATCGTCAAGGCGATGATCGGCTTCGCCCACCAGTTGGGCATGCGGGTGGTGGCCGAAGGCGTCGAGGACCAGGCGACGCTGGAAGCATTGGGCGACCTCAACTGCAACCTCGCCCAGGGCTGGGCCATCGGCAAGCCCAAGCCGGCCGCGGTGTTCATGGCCGAGCTCGCGGCCAGCCTGCCAGGCTGAGTCCGCTCAGGCCGTTTCCGGGTCGTCGCCGGTCCCGGCCGCGGCGCGCGAGGCGGACGGTAGGCGCTTGGGAACCCGGTTGGCGTCGAGCAGGCGTTCGATGCGCGCGAATACCTCGGCGCGCGAGAAGGGCTTCTTCATGAAGTCGTCGGCGCCGATGCGGTGCACGTAGAACTGCTCGGTGGCCTGTTCGTTGCCGCTGATCATGATCACCGGGATGTCCCGGGTGTACGGGTCGCGGCGCAGCTGGCGCAGGGCGGCGAAGCCGTCCATGCCCGGCAGCACGATGTCCAGGAAGATCAGCTCCGGGCTCTCGGTGCGGGCGATCTCCAGGCCCTGTTCGGCGTCGCTGGCTTCGAGCACGTGGTAGTCGTTCTGGCGCAGCATGCGCGAGAGCAGCGCGACGATCGTGGCCGAGTCATCCACCACCAGCATGCGGGTGCCGGGACGGGCATTGGTGCGGGCCTTGCCGCGGCGCTCGGGGCCCGGACTGCTCGCGGGCTTGTCTTCGGTGCCTTCGGCGGTTTCGGCGCGTACGGCCGGTGCCGCCGGCTTGCCCCAGCCGAACAGCCGCTTGATCTTCTCGTAGACGTCCACGAAGCACTCCCCGACATTTCCCCGGCGCACAGTGTCCACGTCCCGCCCCCGGCTGGCAATGCGGGCGACTGGACAGCCCGGCCGGCATGGCCCAGGCTGCCCGGCCCAGACCCTTCCGGATCCCGCGATGGCGCCCCAGTCCACCGTGCACAAGGCCAGGCTGCAGATCAGCGACATGGACCGGCACTACTACGCCAGCCACGACCTGGTGCTGGCCCAGCATCCGTCCGAAACCGATGAGCGGCTGATGCTGCGCCTGCTGGCGTTCGCGCTGTTCGCCGACGAAGGCCTGGAGTTCGGTCGTGGCCTGAGCACCGACGACGAACCCGACCTGTGGCGCAAGGACCTCACGGGTGTGATCGAACAGTGGATCGACCTGGGCCAGCCCGACGAATCCCGCGTGCGCAAGGCCTGCGGCCGTGCCGGCGAAGCCGTGGTGCTGACCTACGGCGGCCGCGCCGCCGACCTGTGGTGGGAGAAGCACGAGGCCGCCCTGGCGCGTTTTGGCAACCTGGTCGTGGTCGACATCCCGCCCGACCAGGCCAAGGCCCTGGGCCAGCGGCTGG
>CAXAYM010000276.1:0-3625 GCA_963973175.1 uncultured Arenimonas sp. | reverse complement strand
GCCCTTTCCGGCCACCGTGCACTTCATCGCGCCCAGCGTGGATCCCACCCGCGGCTCGGTGGACGTGCGCCTGGCCGTGTCGCCCGCGCCGGAGTTCCTGCGCCAGGACATGACGGTATCGGTGAACATCGAAACGGGGCGGCGCGAGCGTGCCCTGGTGGTGCCGAACGACGCCCTGCACGCGCTTGAAGGCGGCGACGCCGAGGTCTGGCGCGTCCGCGACGGGCGCGCCCAGCGCCAGCCGGTGGAGCTCGGCCTGCGCGGACTGGCGCTGACGGAAGTCACCGCCGGCCTCGAGGAAGGCGACTGGGTGCTGGCCGATCCCGGGGCCGACATCGATGACGGCAGCCGGGTGCGGCCGCGCGAATCTGGGCTGCCGGTCGGCGGCAACGACCCGGCCACGCGCAAAGAACTCCCGGCCAGGCTCGACTGACGCCGATGTGGGCCGAATGGACCATCGCCGTGCGCTTCCTGCGCGAGGGCAAGTCGCAGAGCCTGCTGATCCTGGTCGGCATCGCCGTCGGCGTCGCGGTGATCGTCTTCCTGACGGCGCTGATCACCGGCCTGCAGTCGAACATCATTGATCGCACCCTGGGCACCCAGGCGCATATCCGCATCCAGGCCGACGAGGAGCGCAACCAGGTGCTGCCGGCGCCCGAGGGGACGGTGCAGCTGGTGCTGGAGACCCGCCGGGCACAGCGCCTGCGTTCAATCAACAACTGGCAGCAGATCCTGGGCGTGCTCGATACGCTGCCGCGCGTGACCGCGGCATCACCGGTGATTTCCGGCCCGGCGTTCGCACGCCGCGGCGAAGCGATCGAATCGGTCGCCCTGGTGGGCATCGACGTGGCGCGCTACACGCGCATCATCCCGGTGCAGGACGACATCGTCGCCGGGCGCTTCCGCGTCGGGGCCGGCGACACGGTGATAGGCCGGCAGCTGGCCACCGACCTGGGTCTGCAGGTCGGCGACAAACTCCGCCTCGATGGCGGCCAGGGACGCGACACCGTCGTCAACGTCGCCGGCATCTTCGAACTCGGCGTGCGCGAGCTGGACTCGCGCTACGTTTACCTCGACATGAAGCAGACCCAGTCGCTGCTGAACCTGCCCGGCGCCGCGACCGTGATCGACGTGACGGTGGACGACATCTTCGCCGCCCGCGACGTCGCCGACCGCATCGCCCGGCTGACCGGCGTCGATGCCGAGAGCTGGATGGAATCGAACGCCCAGCTGATGAACGCGCTGCGCTCGCAGAGCCTGTCCACGCAGATGATCAGCGTCTTCGTCGCGCTCAGCGTGGCGCTGGGCATCGCCAGCGTGCTGTCGGTGAGCGTGGTGCAGCGCACGCGCGAGATCGGCATCCTGCGCGCCATGGGGACGACCCGGGCGCAGATGCTGCGGGTGTTCCTGGTGCAGGGCGGGCTGTTCGGCCTGGCGGGCTCGGTGGTGGGCGCGCTGGCGGGTTACGGCCTTGTCGGCGCCTTCAACACCTTCGGCCCCAAGCTCTTTTTCATCCCCGTGGACCCTTGGCTGCCGGTCTTCGCCGCGCTGCTGGCCACCGTGACCGGCATCGTGTCGGCGGCCCTGCCGGCGCGGCGCGCAGCCCGGCTGGACCCGGTCGAGGCCATCCGCCATGTCTGAACACGATGCCGGCCAGGAAGTGCTGCGCCTGCAGGGCATCCGCAAGAGTTACAACGTCGGCAAACCGACCGAAGTGGAGGTATTGCACGGCCTGGACCTGCGCCTGCAGCGCAGCGACTTCGCCGCGCTGGTCGGCGCCTCGGGCTCGGGCAAGAGCACCCTGCTCAACCTGGTTGGCCTGCTCGACCAGCCGAGCGATGGCGAGCTGTTCCTGCTCGGCAAACCCACCCGGCGCATGGACGACGACGGGCGCACGGCGCTGCGCCGCGACGCCATCGGCTTCGTCTTCCAGTTCCACCACCTGATCCAGGCCTTCACCGCCCTGGAGAACGTGCTGATGCCGCTGATCGTCGCCAACGGCAAGCCCACGCCGGAGCAGCGTGAGCGCGGGCGCGGACTGCTCGCCGAAGTCGGCCTGGCCGGGATGGAGGACCGGCGCCCCGACCAGCTCTCCGGCGGGCAGCAGCAGCGCGTGGCCGTGGCCCGGGCGCTGGTGACGCGGCCGGCCCTGCTGCTGGCCGACGAACCGACGGGAAACTTGGACAGCAAATCAGCCGCCGAGGTGTTCGAACTGTTCCGCAAGTTCAACCGGGAGTTCGGCTGCGCCGTGCTGCTGGTGACCCACGACCCGCGGTTGTCCGGGCAGTGCGACCGGACGGTGTCGCTGCTCGATGGCTGCATCGAAAGCGACGTGGTCCATGACCGCCGCTCATGAGCGGGGCCCGGCCCCGTTCATGGCTTCAGCAGGTCCTTGAACTGCCGCGGCTGCGAACGCAGGTATTGCGGCGGCGCGATGACGCTGGCGCCCAGGTGGGCGGCGGCGTGCCAGGGCCAGCGCGGGTCGTAGAGCATGCCGCGGGCCAGGGCGACGAGGTCGGCGTCGCCGGTGGCGACGATGGCTTCGGCGTGGTCGAAATCGGTGATCAGGCCCACGGCCACGACCGGGATGCCCACGGCCTGTTTCACCGCGCGCGCCAGCGGCACCTGGTAGCCCGGACCGACGGGAATCTGCTGGGCCGGGTGCAGGCCGCCGCTTGAAACGTGGACCACGCTGCAGCCGCGCTTCTCCAGCGCCCTTGCGAATGCGACGGTGTCGTCGATGGCCCAGCCGCCCGCCACCCAGTCGGTTCCGGACACGCGCACGCTGACCGGGCGCCCGGCCGGGAAGGCCGCGCGCACCGCATCGAAGACCTCCAGCGGGAAGCGCATGCGGTTCTCCAGTGAACCGCCGTATTCGTCCTCGCGCTGGTTCGAGAGCGGCGAAAGGAACTGGTGCAGCAGGTAGCCGTGGGCGGCGTGGATCTGCACGGCGTCGATGCCCAGCCGGGCCGCACGGCGGGCAGCGTCGGCGAAGGCGTCCCGCACTTTGCGCATGGCCTCGGGGCCCATTGCCTGCGGCGCCCTGTCGCCTTCGCGGAAAGGCAGCGCCGACGGTGCGACCGTCTGCCAGCCGTGCTCATGCTCCGGCGCGATCTGCGCGCCTCCGCGCCAGGGCAGGTCGGTGGATGCCTTGCGCCCGGCATGGGCGAGCTGGATGGCGATGGGCATCTTCGACCAGCGGCGCACGCCTTGCAGCACCCGCGCCATCGCCGCCTCGGTGGCGTCGTCCCACAGCCCGACGTCGGCATGGGAGATGCGACCTTCCGGCAGCACCGCCGTGGCCTCGATGGTCAGCAGGCCCGCGCCCGAAAGCGCCAGCTGGCCCAGGTGGATCAGGTGCCAGTCGGTCATGCCGCCATCCACCGCCGAGTATTGGCACATCGGCGCGATGACGATGCGGTTGGACAGCGTGAGTCCCCCGACCGCCAGGGGCTCGAACAGTCTGGGCGTGCTCATCGGGTCCAGGCATCCATGGTGAGTTCGAACGAACGCACGCGTGCGGCGTGGTCGTAGATGTTGGCGGTCAGGATCAGCTCGTCGGGACGATGGCGTTGCACGAATTCATCCATCTTCGCGCGCACGGTGGCCGGCGAACCGATGGCCC
>CAXAYM010000275.1:0-3627 GCA_963973175.1 uncultured Arenimonas sp. | reverse complement strand
CCCGCCATTATGGGGGGGCCGGGGCCGCCCCGCCAGCCTCAGGGCCCGGTCGCGGCGTTGCCCCCTTTGGGCATGAAGAAGAACTCGCCGCTTTCGTGCCCCGCGTAGCGGATCGGGGCGTATTCGGGCATCTGCGCCAGCGGCGCGTCCATGGCGCCCAGGGCCAGGGACGTGGCGACTTCCTGGAACAGGCGCTGGCCCTCCAGCAGGCGGTCGTTGTCCTGCAGCACGTTCAGGAAGGCCCGGGCGAAATAGCTGTGCTTGCCGCTGCCGGTATCGGGCACCGGCATCACCCCGCCCGAGGTCAGCGCCGTGCGGCTGCGGCCGTCGGCCATGGCCTTGACCCAGGCATTCCACTTGTCCGGCGGCATCGCGCCGGTGGCGAAGGTCGGCACCGAAGCACGGGTCATCGTGCCCGAGTAGCAGGAGTCGGCAACCACCAGGACGTGGCGCGCGGCGACGGTGTTGAGGATGTCGCTGACGACCGCGTTGGAGACCCAGGACTTCGGATTGTCCGAAACGCCGTCGGTGGGCACCCAATAGCCCTTGCCGTCGGCGTCGATCTCGCCATGGCCGGCGTAGTAGATCAGCAGGTTGTCCTCCGGCTTGAGCTTCTCGCGCATGTCGTTGAGCGCGCTGAGCAGCTCGAGCCGCGTGGCGTTGAGCACCACCGTGGTCTCGTAGCCGTAGCGGCTGCGAAGCATGTTGGCGACGGCGTTGGCATCGTTCACCGCGCTCTGCAGCGTCGGGTAGCCGGCGTCGCGGTAGCTGTTGTTGCCCACGACCACGGCGTGATACCTGCCCAGCTTGACGCCACGCGGCAGCGTGCCCGCCGTCGCCGGTGCCAGCGGCATCGGGGCGCTGCCGCCACCGGCCTGCGGCAGCAGGGTGAAATCCAGCTGCGCGCGGGCGCCGCCGGTGTCCACCGCCGCCACCTGCACCTGGGCGCCGCCGGCCGGCACCTCGACCTCGGCGCTGAAGGCACCGTTGGCGCCGATCGGCGCCGGCTTGCCGTTGATCGTGATCTCGCGAACCAGCTGCGGGGCGGTGACCCTGCCGACGATCTTCCGCGTTCCGGGACCGCCCCGATAGACGGCGGTATTGCGTCCGCGCGTTGCGACGAACACCGGGTCGAGGATTTCCAGCCGCGGCGCACTGGCCAGCATGGCGCCGCCGGATCCGGCCTGGCGTTCAAGCGCGGCCAGCTGGGTGCGCTGGTCGTTGATCTGCTCCTGCTGCGTGAGCAGCTGGTTTTCCAGCAGGCGGGTCAGTTCGTCGTCGCGGCTGGCGCGCGCGTCGGCGAGCTGCTGCTCGGTGCGCGCCAGTTCCTGGCGGGTCTGCTGCAGCGCACTGCGGCGCTGGGCAAGTTCCTGTTCGAGCTGGCGCACCTTTTCACGCAGGGCGGCCGATTCCGCCTCGCCCTGCTCCACCTGCTGCTGCAGGCCGGTGATACGTTCGTCCCGGGCGCGGATTTCAACCTGCACGACCGAGGCGTAAAGCAGCTCGTCCTCGATGCCCGAGGCCTCGCGGTAGAGATTGAGCGCCGCCGCCTGGTCCCTGGGAACGCCCAGCCCCTGCTCGTAGAGAAAGCCCAGGTTGATCTTGGCGCGGCCATAGCCCTGCTCGGCGGCCTTCTTGAACCACTGGAAGGCCATGCCATAGTCGGGCTCGGTGCCCAGGCCCTTGGCGTAGATCTCGCCGACGTTGTTCTGCGCCTCGGCGCTGCCGGCCATCGCGCCCTCGAGCCAGACCTTCAGCGCCGTCTGGTAGTTGGCGCGGTCATAGGCCACGTATTCGCCGCCGCGGATCTCGCAGTCCGCCTGCGTGGTGCGGACGGGACGCCGCGCGCTGAGGTAGGTGGCCTGGCGGCCGAGCTTGCGGATCTGCCCGGGCAGCAGGCAGTCGACGATCATCAGGTCTTCGGCGTTTCGCACCGCGGCCTGCGCCGGCGCGACCGGCCAGCCGACGAGGAACGCGAGGCAAAATCCGAATGCAAGAACGAAGAGTCGCGACGGGACAGGACATGCGCTGGACAGTTTCATCGGCGAGGCTCCCAGGGAAGCTCTGCGGCCCGCGCCGAGGCACTTGCAGCGGCGCGCCAGCCGCTATATTTGTACCGCCGTTATAGCCGCAAACCAGGGGAAATGCGATGTACTCCACGAGCAACGTCGCGACAGGCCGACGGGCGGTACCGGCTTTGGTTCGTCGGGCCTGGAACTGGGGCAGCGCCCTGCTGCTGGTTGCCCTGGCCATGGCCTGGAGCAGCGCGGCCCAGGCACAGTCCTGCGACTTCGTCGCCATCGGCCCCACCAGCCAGCTGGCGCCCGCCGGCAGCACCATCAGTTTCACCCTCGAAGCGCAGACGGCCTGTTCGCCGACGGTCAACATCTCCCTTGCCGTCACGCCGCCCGACAACACCGGGGGCGCGACGATCGTGCCGCCGGCCAATCCGACCATCACGCTCGACACGCCCTACACCTTCGCAGTGACGCTCGGCCCCAACCCGGGCGCCGGCGGCAGCGTCACCGCCACCTGCCTGAGCGGCGGCTGCGCCGGCGACACGCTGGTCTTCAACTTCACCACCAACAACCAGTTCGTGTATGCGGCCGACGGGCCCGCCAGCGTGGTGACAAACCAGCTGCAGGACTTCACCGTCGCGACCAGCATCGAACTCAACGGCGGCCCCGCCGGCCTGAACTCGAATTTCACCAACCTCACCACCGCCACGCCCTATGGCGTGCGCGTGGCCGACACCAACGGCATCGCCACCCTGACCGAAACACTGACCGCCGCCGGCAGCTACGTCGTGCGCGCCTCCCTGGTGTGCCCCGTCGCGTTCGTGCTGGAAGGGTGCGCGGCGGTGCCGCCGGTGGATTTCAACGTGCTCGTCGAACCGGTGTCGCTCAATCCGGTGACGCCGCTGACGGTCGCCGGCAACGCCGGCGTGCCGCAAACGCTGACCGTCTCCTACGGCAGCGCCAGCTTCCCCGGCCCCGACGGCACGCCGATCACCTGGACCGTGCTGACCCAGCCCGTGGGCGGCGACGGCGCCGTCACCGGCACCGCCCTGCTGGGCGGCCAGAGCAATGGCACCTTCAACGCCACGGTACCGGGCGATTACGCCGTCCAAGCGTCCGTGGCCTGTACGCCCTGCGCGATCAGCAGCCGGATATTCACCGTCACGGTCATCCCCGCGCCGCTCCCGGTCACCCTGGTGGAGGCCAGCGCCAACCCGGCGTCGGGCACGGTCGGCGTGCCGCAGGTGTTTTCGGTGGAGCTTGAACAGGGCGGGCTTCCCCTGCCTGCCGAAGCGATCGCCTGGTCGGCGACGGCGCCCTTCAGCCCGACCGCCGCGAACACCCTCACCAACGGCGCGGGCGTGGCCAGCGCCAGCTTCACGCCGTCCGCGGCGGGCACGTTCCCCGCGGCGGTCACCGCCAGCTTCGATCCCGACGGCATACCGGCCAGCGGCGACGAACTGACGGTTTCCTTCGACGTCGTCGTCGCGTCGGTGCCCGGCCTGGTGGCCGCCAGCGGCGACGGCCAGCAGGCCCTGCCCGGCTCGGCGTTCGCGCTGCCGGTCACGGTGACCGCGGACGACAGCGGCCTGCCGGCCGTGGGCGTCGG
>CAXAYM010000274.1:0-3690 GCA_963973175.1 uncultured Arenimonas sp. | reverse complement strand
CCCACCACGACAGCCTGACCGGCCTGCCCAACCGCAGCCTGGCCCACCAGCGCCTCGACGAGGCCCTGGGCGCGGGGCGCGCCGCGGTGCTGATGCTCGACCTGGACCGCTTCAAGGAAATCAACGACACCCTGGGCCATGGCTTCGGCGACCAGGTGCTCGAGGAGGTGGGCAAGCGCCTGCGCCAGGCGGTGCGGCCGACCGACCTGGTGGCACGCCTGGGCGGCGACGAGTTCATGGTGCTGATGCACGACGTCGACGCCGACTTCGCCGAATCCCGCGCCCGCCTGCTGCTGCAGCAGCTGCGCAAGCCGCTGGACCTGCCCAGTACCCGCATCAACCTCGACGCCAGCCTGGGCCTGGCCCTGCACCCGGAGCACGGCGACGACGCCCAGACCCTGCTGCGCCGGGCCGACATCGCGCTCTACGACGCCAAGGAGAACCGCAGCGGCGTGGCGGTCTACCGCGAGGGCAGGGACGAGGTGCACCTGCGCCAGCTGGCCCTGGTGGGCGACCTGCGCCAGTCGATCGCCCGCGAACAGCTCAGCCTGCGCTTCCAGCCCAAGGTCGACCTGGCGACGCGCCGTGTCGCGCACGTCGAGGCCCTGCTTCGCTGGCAGCACCACGAGCTGGGCGCCGTGTCGCCCGACGAATTCATCCCGCTGGCCGAGCGCTCGGGCCTGGTGCACGAGATCACCCGCTTCGTGCTCGACACCGCGCTGGCCCAGAACGCCCGCTGGCGCGCCCAGGGCGTCGACCTGGGCGTGGCGGTGAACCTGTCGGCGATGGACCTGATGGATGCCGACCTGCCCGACTTCGTGCAGGCCTGCCTGCGCCAGCACCAGGTGCCGCCGCCGCGGCTGATCCTGGAGGTGACCGAAGGCGCCTTGATGCGCGACGTCGAGTACGCGATCCGCATGCTGCATCGGCTGCGCGCGGGCGGCGTGCGGCTCTCGATCGACGACTTCGGCACCGGTTATTCCTCGCTGGCGCAGCTCAAGCGCATGCCGGTGGACGAGCTCAAGATCGACAAGAGCTTCGTGATGCAGATGACCGAAGAAAGCGATGACGCCGTGATCGTGCGCTCGACGATCGAACTGGGCCACAACATGGGCCTGAAGGTGATCGCCGAGGGCGTGGAAACCGACGTCAGTCTCGGCCTGCTGCAGCGCTATCGCTGCGACATGGTCCAGGGCTACTTCTTCAGCCCGCCGCTCGAGGCAGGCCCGCTGCTCGAATGGTGCCGGCGCCATGCGGGGGCCGAAGCATGAGCGCCCGGCTGCTGGGGCTGTTCGTGCTTTTGCTCGCGTCAGCCGCCCAGGCCCGCGACGGCCGGCTGCTGGCCACCGGCGGTGCCACCCAGGTCGAGGGCGCGGCGGGCGGCGGCATCGTGCCCTGGGCGGTGCTGGCCGGCTACGGCACCCGCGACCAGGACGGCGGCACCGCCTTCTACACCCGCGTCGACACCGGTGACTACGCGCTTGACGCCTTCGGCGTGGCCTATACCTTCCGCAACCGGCTCGAACTTTCGCTGGCCCGGCAGCGTTTCGACCTGGGTGAACTTCAGCGCCGGCTGTCGCTGCCCTGGGACGCGCTCGAGCAGGACATCTTCAGCGCCAAGCTGCGCCTCGGCGGCGACCTGGTCTACACCCCCTGGCCGCAGCTGAGCCTGGGCGTGCAGCACAAGCGCCTTCGCGATGCCGCGCTGCCGCTGGCCGTGGGCGCGCGGGACGGCCGCGGCACCGATGTCTACCTGAGCGCCAGCAAGCTTTTCCTGGCCGGGCCGGGCGGCCGCCAGCTGCTGCTCAACGGCACCCTGCGCTCGACCCGGGCCAACCAGATGGGCCTGCTGGGCCACGGCGGCGACCGAGACGGCGGACGTTCGCTGGTCTTCGAGGGCAGTGCGGCCGTGGTGCTCAACCCGCGCTGGGTCCTGGGCCTGGAATACCGGCAAAAGCCCGACAACCTCGGTTTCGCCGGGGAAGACGCCTGGACGGACGCCTTCGTGGCCTGGTTCCCGAACAAGAACCTCGCGCTGGTCGCCGCCTGGGCCGACCTGGGCAGCATCGCCACGCTCGACGGGCAACGCGGCGGCTATCTCTCGCTGCAGCTGAGCTACTGAGGAAATCCCATGGGTCGTCGAACGCACCTGCTGATCCCCCTTGCCCTGGCCGGCCTGCTCGCCGCCTGCAGCGCCAATCCACCGCGGGCGGACCTGTACGGGCAGTTCGGCGGCCAGGCCGGGGTCGAGGCGCTGGTCGAGGAATTCCTGGTGCGGCTGCTCGAGGACGAGCGCATCAACGCCCAGTTCGCCGGGACCGACCTGGTCAACCTCAACGACCGCCTGGTCGAGCAGTTCTGCGTCGAACTCGGTGGCCCCTGCACCTACACCGGCCGGGACATGGCCGAATCCCACACCGGGCTGGGCATCACCGAGGCCGACTTCAACGCCCTGGTCGAGGACCTCGTGGATGCCATGGAGGCCCGCGGCATCCCGCGTGGGGCCCAGAACCGGCTGCTGTCGCGACTGGCGCCCATGCACGGGGACATCGTCAGCCCCTGACCGGGCGCGCTAAACTGGCGGTCTTGTCCGCAGGAGAGAGCGCATGCGCCCCAGGATCGTCGCCGGCAACTGGAAATTGAACGGCAGCCGCAGCTTCGCCACCGAACTGCTGGACGCGGTGGCAGCCGCGCCGCGGGCCGCGGGCGTCGAGCTGGTGGTGTTGCCGCCGGTGCCCTACCTGGGCGAGCTGGTGGCGCGCTACGGCGGGGCCGGCCTGGCCTTCGGCGCCCAGGACCTGGGCGTGAACGAGCAGGGCGCCTACACCGGCGAGATTTCCGGCGCGATGCTGCGCGACGTCGGCGCCCGCTACGTGTTGGTGGGCCACTCCGAGCGCCGCCAGTACCATGGCGAAAGCCCGCAGGACGTGGCACAGAAGTTCGTCGCCGCCCGCAGGGCCGGCCTGGTGCCGGTGCTGTGCGTGGGTGAAACCCTGAACCAGCGCGAGGCCGGGCACACCGAATACGCACTGGAAAAGCAGCTGGGCCCGGTGGTCGAGCTGGCCGGCATCGCCGCCTTCGAGGGCGCCGTGGTCGCCTACGAGCCGGTCTGGGCCATCGGTACCGGCCGCACGGCCTCCAAGGAGCAGGCCCAGGAGGTCCACGCCTTCATCCGTGGCGAACTGGCGGCCCACGATGCTAGAATCGCCGGCTCGCTGCCCATCCTTTACGGTGGCAGCGTCAAGCCCGCCAACGCGGCCGAGCTGTTTGCGCAGCCCGACGTCGATGGCGGCCTGATCGGGGGCGCGTCCCTCGTGGCCCAGGATTTCCTGGCAATCGCCGCAGCGGCGGCGAGGTAACGGAAGAACATGCTGCTCACCATCGTCAGTGTCATCTATGTGCTGGTCGCGATCGCGATGATCGTGCTGATCCTCATGCAGCGCGGCTCCGGTGCCGCCGCTGGCTCGGGCTTCGGCGGCGGCGCGTCGGCCACCGTGTTCGGCGCGCGCGGCGCGTCCAATTTCCTTTCCACCGCCACCAAGTGGCTGGCGGTGGTCTTCTTCTGCATGAGCCTGGGCATGGCGTGGTACGCCAGCCACGGCGGCGTGCAGGAGGCCCAGACGCTGGAAGACCTCGGCGCGATGTCCGAAGTCCCGGCCGTTTCGGCGCCGGCGGGCGAAGTCCCGGCCA
>CAXAYM010000273.1:0-3697 GCA_963973175.1 uncultured Arenimonas sp. | reverse complement strand
TGTTGAGGAGGTGTCGCGCCTTTGCCTCGGCCGACCATCGGAGACATGGATGTCGACGATGAGGCCCCATGGATGGGTTCACGCCGTGTCGGTCGGGGCAAAGGCGCGGCGCCTCCACCCGCGAAACGAACGGCAGCGACGCCCTGCTTGGCCAAAGGCCAAGGGCAGAAGATTCGCGCCTGAAGGCGCTCCTACCGGAGGCCTGGGGTCAGAAGGGTTTGAAGTAGACGAGCCAGAGGATGGCGATGGCCAGCAGCAGCGGGATTTCGTTGAACCAGCGCAGGGTCGTCGGAGACGGCAGCTTGCCGCCGGCGGCCGCGCGCTTGATCCAGCGTCCGGTGATGATGAAATGCGCCAGCACCAGCAACACCACCGTCAGCTTCGCGTGCAGCCACGGGCCGGACCGGTCGAAGTGGAACCATAGCGTCAGCCCCAGCACGAACGCGATGCCGAACATCACGTGCCCGAAGCGATAGAGCCGCTGGCCCATCAGCGCAAGCCGGTCGCGCACCGCCGGCTGATCCCCCACTTCCGCCAGGTTCACCAGGAACCGCGGCAGGTAGAACACCGTCGCCATCCAGGCGATCACGAACAGCACGTGGAACAGCTTGGTCCAGAGATACATGCGATCGGTTTCCTCGTCGGCTCAGCGACAGTTGGGAGCGCGGCCCGCAGCGCGGGCCTGCTGGTAGGTCTGCTTCAGGCCCGGCGCGGAGGCGCGCAGCGACTGTACGCGCGAGGTCGGATCCGGGTGGGTCGACAGCCAGGCCGGCGGACGGTTGCCGCCGGTCGCGCGGATCATGTTCTCCCAGACCGCCGGCGCGCCCTCGGGATTGAAGCCCGCCAGCGCCATGTAGCGCTGGCCCAGCACGTCGGCCTCGACCTCGTGCTGGCGCGAGAACGGCAGCAGAACGCCCGCCTGCGCCCCCACACCCAGCAGGCCAAGCAGCTGCTGGCGCTCGCCGCCGGTCGCCGCGTTCACCGCCTGCATCGCCGCTTCGGCCGCGAACCGCTGCGATACGCGTTCGGCCGCGTGGCGCGACACCATGTGGCCCATCTCGTGGCCGATCACGGCCGCCAGCTGGTCCTGGTTGGTCGCCACCTTGAACAGCCCCGTGTGCACGCCCACCTTGCCGCCGGGAAGCGCGAAGGCGTTCGGCGTGTCGTCCTGGATCACCACGATCTCCCAGGCCTGCTGCCGCTCGTGGGTGGGCAGCACCCGCACCAGCGCATCCGCCACGCAGCGGACGTAGCGCGTCGCCGCAGGGTCGTTGGCCAGGCGGCCGCTGGTCTTGATCTGGTCGAAGGCCGTGGCGCCCATCCGGTCCATCGCCGAATCCTCGACCAGGATCAGCTGGCTCCGTCCGGTCGGCGTGGTCGCACAGCCGGCGGCCAGGGCGACGACTAACAGGGCGATCGGGAAGCTCGAGCGGATGGCGCGCATCGTGGTTCTCCGGAGCGGGGGGAGGCCCATGATTCCGTTTACGCCGCCGGGTCGCAATACCGAAGCGGTTCAGGCGCTTGCGGTCCATCTGGGGTACAATCCGCGCGCCTTCTTCGTGTCCGTGGTGTGCCGGAATGCGAAGCACCCCGAATTCCAACGGACCTCCCATGACCGACCCCACGAACGTGGCGCCGACCGCGCCCCTGCTTTTCCGCGACCTCGACCTCGGCGAGCCCCTGCTCAAGGCCCTGGCCGACGTTGGCTATGAGTCGCCCTCGCCGATCCAGGCGGCGACCATTCCCCACCTGCTGGCCGGCAAGGACGTGCTGGGCCAGGCCCAGACCGGCACCGGCAAGACCGCCGCCTTCGCCCTGCCCCTGCTGGCGCGGCTGGACCCGGCGGTGAACTCGCCCCAGGCCCTGGTGCTCTGCCCCACCCGCGAACTGGGCATCCAGGTCGCCGAGGCCTTCCAGAAGTACGCCGCCCACCTGCCCGGTTTCCGGGTGCTGCCGATCTACGGCGGCCAGGGTTACGGCCCGCAGCTGCAGGCGCTTCGCCGCGGCGTGCACGTCGTCGTCGGCACGCCCGGCCGCATCATCGACCATCTGGACAAGGGCTCGCTGGATCTCTCGCACCTGCGCACCCTCGTGCTGGACGAGGCCGACGAGATGCTGCGCATGGGCTTCATCGACGACGTCGAGGCCATCCTCAAGAAGATGCCCGCGGTGCGCCAGACCGCGCTGTTCTCGGCGACCATGCCCCACGCCATCCGCCGCATCGCCCAGACCTACCTCAAGGAACCGGTCGAGGTCACGATCGAGGCCAAGACCCGCACCGCCGACAACATCCGCCAGCGCAGCTGGGAAGTCAGCGGCATGCACAAGCTCGACGCGCTCACCCGCATCCTCGAAGCCGAACCCTTCGACGCCATGATCGTCTTCGCCCGCACCAAGCAGGCCACCGACGAACTGGCTGAAAAACTCCAGGCACGTGGTTTCTCGGCCGCGGCGATCAATGGCGACGTCGTCCAGGCGCAGCGCGAACGCACCATCCAGCAGCTCAAGGACGGCAAGATCGACATCCTGGTCGCCACCGACGTGGCCGCCCGTGGCCTCGACGTCGATCGCATCAGCCACGTCGTCAACTACGACGTGCCCTATGACACCGAAAGTTACGTGCACCGCATCGGCCGCACCGGCCGCGCCGGTCGCAGCGGCGAGGCGATCCTGTTCATCGCCCCGCGCGAGCGCAGCATGCTGCGCGCGATCGAACGCGCCACCCGCCAGCCGATCACGCCGATGGAGCTGCCGACCGTGGCCGCCGTCAACGACGTGCGCATCGCCAAGTTCAAGCACCAGATCACCGACACACTGGCCGCCGGCGAGCTGGGCGAGTTCCGCAAGCTGATCGAGGACTACGAGCGCGAGATGAACGTGCCGGCGATCGAGATCGCCACCGCGCTGGCCAAGATGGCCCGCGGCGACGTGCCGCTGCTGATGCAGCCGCCGAAGTTCGAGGCCAAGAAGCGTGCCTTCGACCGCGACGTGCAGGACGCCACCGACCGCTTCGCCAAGCCCTCGCGCTTCGAGCGCGGGGACCGGCCGGAGCGCCCGTCCTTCCCGAAGAAGGTGCGCGAGCCGCGCACGCCCGACGAGGGCAAGGCGACCTTCCGCATCGAGGTCGGCTACGACCACGGCGTGAAGCCGGGCAACATCGTCGGCGCCATCGCCAACGAGGCCGGCCTGGACGCCAAGCACATCGGCCGCATCGAGATCTTCGAGGACCACACCCTGCTCGACCTGCCCGACGGCATGCCGCCGGACGTGATGAGCCACCTCAAGTCCGTCTGGTGCGCCGGCCAGCAGCTGCGCATCACCCGCGACGGCGAGCCGCCGGATACCGCCGGCAAGGTGCCGGGCAAGAAGCCTTTCGGCAAGAAGCCCTTCGGCGGCCCGAAGAAGGACTTCGGCGAGCGCAAGCCGTTCGGACCGAAGAAGTCCTTCGGCCCGAAGAAGCCGCACCGCAAGGGGCCGGCGAAAGACTAGGCCCGGTCAGGGCAAGGCGGGCATCGCGCCCAGCGTCTTTTCCAGCAGGGGAAGGTGCGGGCGCAGCAGCGCGGCGTTGTGGCGGGCAGCGGCCAGTGCCGCTTCGTCGTCGGGATCCGGGCCCGTGAAGGACGGCAGGCCCGGCAGGCCCGCCATGCCGGCGACGTCGCCCGCGCCGGGCACCGCCACCAGCTCCGACATCGCCGCC
>CAXAYM010000272.1:0-3701 GCA_963973175.1 uncultured Arenimonas sp. | reverse complement strand
TCTTTTGACTTTGCCTTTGGCAAAGAAGAGATTCGCGCCTGAAGGCGCTCCTACATTTTTCCAGGGGTTTCCATGTTCGACCTCACTCCCAGCCTCGACTGCGCCGGCCGCGTGCTCAAGCTCGACGTGCCCCGGATCATGGGCATCGTCAACGTCACGCCTGATTCGTTCTCCGACGGCGGGGCGCACGGTTCCACCGAGGCTGCGGTGGCCCACGGCCTGCGGTTGGCGGAAGAGGGGGCGGACCTGCTCGACGTCGGCGGCGAGTCAACGCGCCCGGGCGCCGGCGAGGTGCCGGTCGAGGAAGAACTTCGCCGGGTGATCCCGGTGATCGAACGCCTGGCTGCCGAAACCTCGCTGCCGATTTCCGTGGACACGTCCAAACCCGAGGTCATGCGCGCCGCGGTGGCCGCTGGC
Organism: uncultured Arenimonas sp.; assembly: GCA_963973175.1. Classification (GTDB taxonomy): domain Bacteria; phylum Pseudomonadota; class Gammaproteobacteria; order Xanthomonadales; family Xanthomonadaceae; genus Arenimonas. The sequence continues at coordinate 3,284 of CAXAYM010000272.1, read as the reverse complement.
GCCGGCCTGGTCAACGATGTCTTCGCGCTCCGGCGCGAGGGCGCGCTGGAAGCCGCAGCAGCCGCCGGCGTGCCGGTGGTGCTGATGCACATGCAGGGCGAACCCCGCTCGATGCAGGACGCGCCGGACTACGATGACCTGGTCGGCGAGGTCCACCGCTTCCTGGCCGAGCGCATTTTCGCCTGCGAGATGGCCGGCATCCCCAGGAAATCGATCGTGCTCGACCCGGGTTACGGTTTCGGCAAGACCACGGCGCACAACCTGCTGCTGCTGCGCCAGCAATCACGCCTGCTCGACCTGGGCCTGCCGCTGCTCGCCGGTCTCTCGCGGAAGCGGAGCCTGGGCGAGATCACCGGCAGGGAAGTGGGCGAGCGCGTGCATGCCTCGGTGGCGGCCGCCGTGCTGGCGGCCGAATACGGTGCGCGCCTCCTGCGCGTGCATGACGTCGCCGCCACGGTCGATGCCATCAAGGTCTGGGCCGCGGTCGCCGCCCAGCCGGCGCCGCGTTCCGCCGACCCGGCGAAGCCGGCGATCCGCTGGCCGGACGACGACTGATCCACGCCCTGGCCACTCCTTGACCAAAGGGGCTGGCGGCCGCATGGGGACTGGCTCGTGGCGTTTCATCCACAGGCGTTCTCCCAGGCTTGTCCACAGGCCCTGTGGATTTCACGCACTTCCGGACCGGGCGGCGCGGAAGCCCTCCACCCGGGGGTCGATCACCCGATGCCACAGTGGCGGCACCAGCGCCAGCACGAACATCGCCGCGTAACCGCCGGGCAACTGCGGGCTGTCGGGATGGTGGCGCAGGATCGCGTAGCGGCGCTTGGGAAAGGCATGGTGGTCGGAATGGCGCTGCAGCTGGAACAGCAGCAGGTTCGACAGCGCGTAGTCGGAATTCCAGCTGTGCAGGTGGGTGGTGCGCTCGTAGCGCCCATCGGGGCCGCGGCGTCGCTCGAGCCCGTAGTGTTCGATGTAGTTGATGATTTCCAGCGAACCGGCGGCGAACAGGCCCTGCAGCAGGAAAAAACCCAGCCCGGCAGGGCCGAGCCAGGCCAGGAACAGCGCTGCAAATCCCAGCCAGGTGAGCGTCCAGCCAATCATTTCGTTGCGTGGATGCAGCCAGGGCAGCCCCAGCCCGCGCAGCCGACGCGCCTCGAGCCGCCAGGCATTGCACGTGTTCCGCCACAGCGCACGCGGCAGGAAATGCCAGAGCGACTGGCCGAAGCGGGCGCTGGAGGCGTCCTCGGGGGTGGATACATGCACGTGGTGGCCGCGCAGGTGTTCGATCTTGAAGCCGTGGTAGCCAACGCTCGCAAGCAGCAGGCCGCCGACGAAGGGTTCGAGCCTGCCGTCCTTGTGGATCAACTCGTGCGCGGTGTTGATGGCGAGGATGCCGCCGACGATGCCCTGCGAGAGCAGCCAGCCCGCGGTGCCGACGGCGTCGAAGCCGGCATGGACGAACCAGTGCGCCGACCAGGCCAGCACCGCCAGCTGCACCGGCAGGCAGGCCAGGGTGAGGCCACGGAACCAGCGGCTGTGTGAAAGCTCTCGCTCGCGTTCGGCGGGTACGTTCGCGGCGTCATGGCCGAGTGCATAGTCGGCCAGCGGCAGCAGCACGAAAAGGAAGAAGAGCGGGAACCAGGCCATCCCGTCCGGGCGACCGGTGAGCCCGCCCAGCCACGCCGCCAGGGGCATCAGCGCGGGCACCACGAAGACGAGCAGGAAGGCGAAGCGCTTGGTGTTCGGCACGGCGGTCGGACCCACGGTAACCGGGCCCCAGCATACCCCGGGTGGCGCGGCGTTCAAGGGGCAGGGGCGCGGCGAAGCCGTTAAGCTAGGTGGTCACCCGAACTCCCAGGAGCCCCCATGGACTGGACGTCCCCGCTGCACATCACCTTCGCCATCTACCTGCTTGGCATGGTCGGGATCGGCTTCGTCGCCTGGTATTCCACCAAGAATTTCGACGATTACCTGCTGGGCGGACGCTCCCTGGGCAGCTTCGTGACGGCCCTGTCGGCCGGCGCCTCGGACATGAGCGGCTGGCTGTTGCTGGGCCTGCCCGGCGCGTTTTACCTGGGTGGCCTTTCCGAAGCCTGGATTGCCGTGGGCCTGGTCATCGGCGCCTGGGCCAACTGGCGCTACATCGCCGCGCCGCTTCGCCTGTATACCGAGCGCAGCCAGAATGCGCTGACCCTGCCGGACTATTTCACGCACCGGTTCGAAGACCGGAACAAGGTCCTGCGTTCGGTGTCGGCGGCGATCATCCTGGTGTTCTTCGCGGTGTATTGCGCCGCGGGCATGGTCGGCGGCGCGCGCCTGTTCGAATCGGTGTTCGAGGTGCCCTACGAGCAGGCGATCTGGTACGGCGCCGGGGCGACCATCCTCTACACCTTCGTGGGCGGTTTCCTGGCCGTGAGCTGGACCGACGCGGTGCAGGCGACGCTGATGTTCTTCGCCCTGATCCTGACGCCGGTCCTGGTGGTGATCAAGATCGGCGGTCCCGAGACCAGCCTGGCGCTGGTGGAGCAGGTCAATCCCGAGAACCTGCAGTTCCTCAAGGGGGCCACGGTGCTGGGCGTGATATCGCTGCTGGCCTGGGGCCTGGGGTACATGGGCCAACCGCATATCCTGGCGCGCTTCATGGCGGCCGACTCCGTGCGGACCATCAAGCCCGCGCGCCGCATCGCCATGTCGTGGATGATCCTGTGCCTGGCCGGCGCCATGGGCGTTGGTTTCTTCGGCATCGCCTGGTTCGAGGCGAACCCGGCCGGGTCGGCCGACGTCGCGGAGAATCCCGAGCGCGTGTTCATCGAGCTCTCGACGCTGCTGTTCAATCCCTGGGTGGCGGGCGTCCTGCTGTCGGCGATCCTGGCGGCGGTGATGAGCACGCTGAGCAGCCAGCTGCTGGTGTGCTCGAGTGCGGTCAGCGAAGACTTCTACAAGGGATTCCTGCGTCCGAAGGCGGGCCAGAAGGAGCTTGTCTGGGTAGGCCGTTTCTCAGTGCTCGCGGTGGCGGTGCTGGCGATCTGGCTGGCCGCCGACCCCGACAGCCGTGTGCTGGGCCTGGTCAGCTACGCCTGGGCGGGCTTCGGCGCGGCCTTCGGCCCGGTGGTCGTGCTGTCGCTGTTCTGGAAGGGCACCACGCGCAACGGCGCGCTGGCCGGCATGATCGTCGGCGCGCTGGTGGTGATCGGCTGGAAGCAGCTCGACACCGGCCTGTACGAGATGGTGCCGGGCGTGGCGCTGGCGACGCTGGCGATCGTGCTGGTCAGCCGCTTCGGCGG
>CAXAYM010000271.1:0-3724 GCA_963973175.1 uncultured Arenimonas sp. | reverse complement strand
GGATCTGCATAAAGGCGGCAGACGAAGGCAGCGTGTTCGCCCGAGAGCGGCACAAGCCGAACGCCGGCCCCGGCGGCCGCCGGTGTGCAGGTGCTGTCCGGTGGCCGCGCCTCAGCCACGCGCCGGGGCCAGCCGCACGATCCCGAGGCCGTGCCCTTGGTCGCGGTCGAAGATCGCATAGCGGCCGGCGAACAGCGGCAGCCCCAGGATCGACTGCCCGCCGAAATGCGCGAGCGGTGGCGCCAGCAGGCACAGGGTCTGGCCCGGTCGAAGGGCATTGCGTGGCCAGTACTGCGAGGCCGTAATGCGCAGCGAGGTATCGCCGCCGTCGGGCGCTTCGAACACCAGGTGCAGGTCCGGCCAGTGCCGGGGCTCGATGGCGTGTTGGGGCAGGCCGTTGCCGGCCTGGAAGGCCCGCTGCGATTGTTCGACAAGGTCCGGGTGCCGCGGGTCGTGGCGGGCGAGCGCCGCCATGATCGCGGCATACGTACCGGCTTCGAACACGAGGAAGCTGCAGCCCGTGTCGAGCAGGGCATTGCTGCCCATGGACGCCACCCGTGACGCGTCCAGTGGTGGCACCGGGATGGGGTCGCCGCTGCCCACGCGCACCGCGCACAGGTTCGCGTTGTAGTACAGGTCGTGCACGATGCGGATGTCCTGGAAGCCGCCGCGGTAGAGGTGCTGCTGTTCGGCGCCGCCGCCCAGCACCAGCGCGCCGCGGTTGAGTGGGTCGGCTTCCATGGCGGCGACCGATGGATTGTCGTGCGTGACATGGGCGAGTGCGCGCCCGATCGACAGCGCGAATCGGTTGCGCAGCACGCCTTCTTCTTCCAGCGCGGTGAACGCGGGCTGCAGGTGGGTGCGCGGCTGCTGGTGCAGGAAGTCCTGGAAACGGCCCAAGTCCAGCGCGTGGCCCTGGTCGTAGGGCCAGGGCCAGCTGAGCGGCGGCGCATGCCCTTGCTGGCCCAGCAGCGGGGAAACGTCCCAGGCCGGGTCCAGGTCGCGGTAGGCCAGGCCCCACAGGCCATCGGCACCCTGGAACAGGGTGTCGTCGGTTTCGCAGCAGGCGAACAGCGCGTCGTCGATCACGCGGGCGTGGTGGCCGTGGCCGAAGGCCAGTCGCGATTTCAGCACCGGCCCGGCCCAGGCGCCGCCGCCGTAGCGGATTTCCTGCACCCACGGCGTCGCGGCCAGGTGGCCATCGCGGGCGGCGGCGTAGGCCTGCGGTCGCACCACCAGCGTGCTGCTGCCGGTGTCGAGGATCAGCTGGGCGGGATCGCCGTGCTCGCCGAAACGCGCCGTGGCGGTGTAACCCCCACGGGCATGGGCCAGGGTGGTCGGGATTTCGATCGCGGCCGGCATCGCCCAAGCATAGGCGAAGCCGGCGCGATGTCCTCGTGCCTAGTTGCTCGCGATCGCCAGGTCGGTGGTGATGCGCGCGGCCGGCTTGCCGTTGGCCAGCTCGGGCAGGAAGCGCCAGTTCTTCGCGGCGGCGCTGGCGGCCTCGGTGAAGGCGCGGTTGGACGAAGAGCCCGGCTGTGCGGCCACGCCGCGTACGCGGCCCTGGGTGTCGAGCTTGGGCTTGAGCAGCACCAGGCCGCCTTCGCCGCGGCGCAGGGCCGCCGGCGGGTAGCCCGGCGCGGTCATCGGCGCAATGGCAGGACCGGTGGTGGCGGACACGATGCGGGCCATCAGCTCGGGGCTGTCCATCGCCGGCTGCGGCTGCAGGTCGGTGATGCGGCCTTCGCGGTCGAGCTCGACCGCGAAGGTCAGGTTGAAGTTGCTGTCGTCGGGCTGCTGCGGTTCGGCGCTGGCGCCGGCGGACACCGCCAGCAGCGCGGAGGCCAGGCAGGAAGCGAGGATCCTTTTCATCGGGGCGCTCCGGGTGGGGTGGCGATGCATACCGACGTTACATCCGCATGACAGCGCCGCCCATCCGATTTCCATGAATTTCTCGTGACAATTCACGGGTTTATGGCCGGGTCTTCAGGGGCCGTGCCCCGCCTCCGGACCCTGTGGCAATTGCGCCGGGCGGGCTTTGGTTGCAGTGTTCCGGGCAATCCCGTCCGACCCGCGCCGCGCCCGTGACCAGCGAATCCGAGATCCTCAGCCGCCTCGAGACCCTCAACGCCATCGGCGTCGCGCTGTCGCACGAACGCGACCTGGCGACCTTGCTCGAGCGCATCCTGGAGGCCGCCCGCGACTTCGCCGACGCCGACGGCGGCACGCTCTACCTGCGCGAGGGCGACAGCCTGCGCTTCGAGGTGCTGCGCAACGACTCGCTGGGCTATTTCATGGGCGGCCGCCACGGCAAGCCCATCCAGTTCCCGCCGATCCCGCTGTTTCGCGAGGACGGCAGTGGCAACGATTCGATGGTGGTGGTGCATTCGGCGCTGTCGGGCAAGACCATCAACATTGCCGACGCCTATACCGCCGAGGGCTACGACTTCTCCGGGACCCGCGCCTTCGACGCGAGGACCGGCTACCGCTCGCAGTCCTTCCTGACCGTGCCGATGAAGGACCACGACGGCCACGTCATCGGCGTGCTGCAGCTGATCAACGCCAAGGGTCCGGACGGTGCCATCCGGGTTTTCGAGCCGGCCATCGAACAGCTGGTGGAGTCGCTGGCCTCGCAGGCGGCGATCGCGCTCAACAACCGGCGCCTGATCGACCAGCTTGAAACCCTGTTCGAGGCGCTGATCAACCTGATCAACACCGCCATTGATGAAAAATCGCCCTACACCGGCGGCCACTGCGAACGCGTGCCGGCCCTGACCACGCTGCTGGCCGACGCCGTGGCGCGCACGAAGCAGGGGCCGCTGGCGGACTTCGACATGTCCGAAGCCGATCGCTACGAGCTCAAGATCGCCGGCCTGCTGCACGACTGCGGCAAGATCACGACGCCGGTGCACGTGGTAGACAAGGCGACCAAGCTGCAGACGCTGTTCGACCGCATCGAACTGGTGGATACGCGCTTCGAGGTGCTCAGGCGCGATGCCGAGATCGCCCTGCTCAAGGGCGAACTCGACCAGGCGACCTACGACGAACGCCTGGCCCGGCTCGACGCCGACCGCGAAGCGGTGCGCCAGGCCAATACCGGCGGCGAGTTCATGAGCGACGACAGGATCGCCGCCCTGCAGCGCATCGCCGCCTATACCTGGCGCGGACCCGATGGCAGCGAGCAGCCCTTCCTGTCGGCCGAGGAGCTCGACAACCTGTGCATCCGCCGCGGCACGCTCAACAACGCCGAACGCGAGATCATCAACCACCACATCACCATGACCATCCGCCTGCTCGAGGCGCTGCCCTGGCCCAAGCACCTTCGCAACGTGCCCGAGTATGCCGGCGGCCACCACGAGCGCATGGACGGCAAGGGCTATCCGCGCGGCCTCACCCGCGAACAGATGAGCGTGCAGGCGCGGGTGATGGGCATCGCCGACATCTTTGAGGCGCTGACGGCCAGCGACCGGCCCTACAAACCCGGCAAGACGCTCAGCGAATCGCTGACGATCCTGGGCCGCATGAAGCTCGACCACCATGTGGATCCGGACCTGTTCGACGTCTTCCTGCGCGAGAAGGTGTACCTGGAATACGCCGAACGTTTCCTTCCGGCCGAGCAGATCGACGAGGTGGACTGGACGAAGATCCCCGGCGTGTCGCCGGAGCTGGCGGCCGAGCTGTCCCGACGGGACCTGTAGGAGCGCCTTCAGGCGCGAAGCTTTCG
>CAXAYM010000270.1:0-3728 GCA_963973175.1 uncultured Arenimonas sp. | reverse complement strand
GGCTCGCCGCCGCCAGTTCACGGATCGACGGCAGGGACTGGCCGGGGGCCCAGTCGCCGGCCATCACCTTGGCGGTGACCTGGTCGATGATCTGCTGGTACATCGGCCGCGGGTCGCTGGCCGACAGGAAGAGTTCCATGCGCAGGCGCTGACTGTGCTGCTGTGATATGCACAGTATGCACAGTGTCTGCGGGGGCCGCAAGCCCTCTCCGGTGGCGCCGGCTCAGTCCCCGGCGGCGGGCTCTGGCACGGGGGCGGGCTCCGGCACGGCGGCAGGCACGGCCTGGACGGCGGCCAGGTCGTCGCGCAGCACGCGGGCGTGGTCGAGCAGGCGCTGCTGGTAATCGGCGTAGGCAGGCGTCGCGATCGACGCCAGGATGTGGCTGAGCGGGGCCGCCCAGAAATCCACCGACGCGCGGCTGAACGCTTTCACCCCGGTCTCCGGGATCTCGCCGCGGGCGATCGCGGCCTGGCCGTCGGCGGTACACAGCGGCGCGAAGTGCGTCGCGGTCCAGCCGCGCAGCAGCTTGTCGCTGTAGAGCACCCAGCGCGATGGCAGGCGCCAGCCATCCAGGGACTGGTTCGTGAGCCGGGAAAGTTCCGCCACCATCGCGTACTCGGTGCGCAGGGCCCCGCAGACCTGGTAGTCGTCGAAGCTGACCGGCGCCAGCGCCTCGTCGCAGTCCGCCGGCAGCGGCCGCGCCGGGTCGAGCAGCCGCAGCTCCAGCAACAGCTTGCCTGCGCCTTCGGCCAGGGTCGCCATCACCATCTTGTCGACCAGCATGCCGTCGTTGCGCAGATGGCGGCGGGCATCGGCCAGCAGGCCGCAGGCGCGCGGCAGGGCACCGGCGACGTCGCCTTCCAGGGCCTGCAGGGCGATGTCGTTCACCGGCAGGCGCAGAACGCGGAAGTTCGCCATCGGCGAAGCGACGTCATGGGGATAAGGATTGAGCACGTGCCCGGACGCGAGCGCGCGCCCGGCCAGCGCCAGGCGCGCCTGCTCGGCGTCGAGCCAGACGCGGAGCGCGGCTTCACTGCCGCGGAGCCGGGCCAGGCAATCCTTGTCGCGCAGACCGCAGGCGGCCTCCGGCGGCGTCGCTTGCGGACGGGCGGCGTAGCGATCCGCGCTCGGCAGGACCGGCGCCGGCGTGCCCGCGGCATCGCCGCCGCCCACGAAACGCTCGCCGCTTTCCACATGCCAGGCTTCGAAGGCGGCCAGGTCGGCGGCCAGCGCCGCATCCAGCGCGGACGGCGGCACCTCGAGCTCGGTGTAGGCGAGGTACTTGAAGCCGGCCTCGCCCGGCGGCGGCGGCGGCGCGACTTCCATCACCGCCAGCGCGGCGCGCTCCTCGTCGCCGAAGGCGACCCAGCGCAGGACCTGCACCACCAGAACGTAAGCGACCAGCAGCACCAGCACGGTCAGGAACAGGGGTCTGAACCATCGGCTCACGGGCTGGCTCCTGGGCCGCGGGAGACGTCAGTCTTCGCGGGGGTCGTAGGCCGGCGGGGCGACGGGGCCGGACTCCGGAAGGTCGATGTACTCGAGCAGCCCGCTGATGGCGTCGGAAACCGCCTGCGCCTTCTCGTCGCCTTCCACGATGTACGGCCGGATGATCAGCACCAGCTCGGTCTTGTTGCGGGCCCGGGTCTGGTTCTTGAACAGGTAGCCGAGCACCGGCACGTCCTTCAGGAAGGGCACGCCGGAATCGCCGTTGGTGTCGCGCTGCGACATCAGGCCGCCGAGCAGCACCGAACTGCCGTCGCGCAGGCTCAGGCTGGTCTGGACCTTGCGGTTGAAGATCGAGGGCGAGGAAATGCCCGCGCCGTCGCCGACCGGCAGGGCCTCGCTGACTTCCTGGCTGACCTCCAGGTCGACGCGATCATCGGAATACACGGTCGGCTTGATCGTCAGCAGGATGCCGGTCTTGCGGTACTGGATGCCCTGCAGGAGCGCGGTGTCACCATTGGTCTGCTGGTCCGAGGTGGTCTGCAGCGTGATCGTCGGCACCTCGGTGCCGACGTCGATGCTGGCTTCCTCGCCGCTCATCACCAACAGCCGCGGCGTCGACAGGATGCTCACCCGCTGGTCTTCCGCGAAGGCATTGAGCGCCAGCCGGTTCTCACCGGCGATGTCGAGCAGGTAGGTCAGGCCGCTGGTGGCCAGCGAGCCATTGTCGTCATCGTCGCCGGTGCCGGTGCCGGTGACCGGCAGCTGGCCAAAGTTCAGGCGCCCGTTGGGACGGCCGGAGTTGGTCTTGGCGAACCAGGCGGTGCCGAAGGTCTCGCCTTCGTCCAGCGTGACCTCGGCGATGGTCACTTCCACCATCACCTGGCGCGCCGCCCGGTCCATCTTCTCGATCAGGCCCGAAAGCCGGACCCAGTCCGAGGACGAGCCCTGGAAGATGATCGCGTTGCGCGGCTCGTCCACGGCCACGCGCCCGCCGGAGAAGGACATGCCACCCCCGGCCGATGGCGCCGCGGCGGGCGCCGGATCGGTGGGATCGCCGCCTGCCGCCGGAGCAGCAGCACGGCCGCCGCCGAGCATGGACTGGAGGGTGCGATACAGCCCGGCGGCCGCGGTGTTGCGCACGGGATAGTAATAAAGGCCGTCGCCCTGCGAGCCGGCGTTGGGCTGGTCGATGGTTCGCGCCCAGGCCACGACGTGGTTGAGCAGCGCCGCATCCGGCGTGAACACCAGCACCATGTTGGCGCTGTTGACCGGCAGCACCAGCGTGCCCACGCCCTCGCCGAGCTGCGTCGCCGCGGCGTAACCTTCGGCGAGCAGGACCTCGACCAGGCGGCGGGCCAGCTCGTCGGCGCTGACGAAGGACGGCTCGAGACGGGTGCTCTGGCGTCCGCGCATGAAGGGCTGGTCCAGGACCTGGATCGCCGCCACGGCCTGTCGGACCACGGCCGGCTTGCCGTACAGCACGACCGCGTTGCGCTGCATGTCGTCCTCGACCTTCAGCTCGTCCTGCTGCGGAAAGGCCGTGCGCAGCCAGCGCGAGACGCTGCTGCCGCGCACCGAGCGCATCTCGACCAGCTGGAACACCGGGCGGTGCGACACCGGGACGTCCGGCAGGGTGCGGCCACTGAGGATCAGCGGCGGCTCGGCGGCATTCGGGTTGTCCGACGGCAGCACCTGCAGCACGTTGCCATCCCAGCGCACGGCAACGCCGTAGGCGCGCAGGACCTGGCCCGCCACGTCATAGAGTTCGCGCGGTGACTGCGGTTCGGGCAGGCGCAGGGTGACCAGGTCGTTGCGCCGCGCCAGCGACGGATCGACCTGGAAGTTCAGGCCCAGCAGGTTGCCGTAGACCTCGTTGATGAACGAAGGCAGCGGCAGCCCTTCCAGGCTGGCGGACACCGCCTCCCCTGACAGCGGCGGCACGGCCTGCTCCAGGCCCACGCCCGAGGACTGGCTGCCGGAAACCGGCGGCACCGGGGTGGCGACGCGGCGCAGGCCATCGGGCACGGCGTCGTTGCCCGAGAGCACGACATCCTCCGCCGTCCGGGCCGATGAGCCGCCGGACACGTCGAGCGAGCCCGGCACCTGCAGGCGCGGCTGGGTGGCGCAGCCGGCGAGGACGACCAGCAGGAAGGTGGCGGACGCGGAACGAAGCATCATGTTCAATCGGTCGTGTCGGGAGCGGGCGCGGCAGTATCGCATGATGTCCCGGGGCGATCCGAAGCGCCCCGGTAGAGCCTGAACGTCGTCCGGCAGCCCT
>CAXAYM010000269.1:0-3728 GCA_963973175.1 uncultured Arenimonas sp. | reverse complement strand
CGACGTGCCCGTTCGCTATCTCTCCACGGGGCAGAAGAAACGCGCCGCGCTGGCCCGCCTGCTGGCGGCGACGGGCGTGGCCTGCGTCCAGCCCGGGGGCCAGGGCTGCTGCGGCGCCGCGGCCGCGCATGCCGGCGATGCCGGGGGCGCGGCAGGCCTGGCGCGGGCCAATCGCCTTGCTTTCGAAGGCCATGCCCGCGTGCTCTGCCTGGGCTCTGGCTGCCACGACGCGCTCGCACGCAGCCTCGAGGGCGTGGCCCGGGTCGAAGACCCGCTGGTATTGCTCGACCAGGTCGGCGGGACGCTGCAGTTCCGGCCCGCCAACCGCCGCGTCGCCCTGCACCTGCCCTGCACCCAGCGCAGCGTCGTGCGTTCGCAGGACGCCCTGCGCCGCCTGCTTGCCCGGGTTCCCGGCCTGGACCTGGTGGAATTGCCGGACACCGGCTGTTGCGGCGCCGCGGGCCTGCACCAGCTGGCCGAACCGGCCCGTGCGGCCGCCTTCCGGGCCCCGCTGCTGCAGGCGTTCGCCGACTCCGGCGCCAGCGAGCTGCTGTCGGCGAACATCGGCTGCCGGCTGCACCTGGCGGCGGGGACTACAATAAACGTCCGCCACCCCCTCCTCTTCCTGGCCGAGCACCTGGCATGAGCACGATCCGCCAATTCAGCCCACTGGACCGCCTGATCATCGAATTCCAGCACGCCCTGGGCACCAGCCTGGGCCAGGCACACGCCGAACGGCCGAACCCGGCCGGCGGCCTGGCCGATCCGGACCTGGCCGAAGCGGACCGCCGCCACGCCGCCGGCCTGATGCGCATCAACCACACCGGCGAGGTCTGCGCGCAGGCTCTGTACCTGGGCCAGGCCGCGGTCGCGCGCGACGAAACCACGCGCCGGCACCTGCAGCATGCCGCCCAGGAGGAAACCGACCACCTGGCCTGGTGTGGCGACCGGCTGGCCGAGCTTCAGAGCCGGCCAAGTGTCTTCAATCCGCTCTGGTACGCCGGAAGCTACGCCATCGGCCTGGCCGCCGGCCTGCGCGGCGACGGCTGGAACCTGGGTTTCGTGGTGGAAACCGAACGCCAGGTGGAAGCCCACCTGGAGGAACACCTGCAGACCCTGCCGCCGGGCGACGAGCGCAGCCGCGCGATCCTGCGCACCATGAAGGACGACGAGGCCCGCCACGCCGACGACGCCGAACAGGCGGGCGCGCGCGCCCTGCCCCCGCCCATCCCGACCTTCATGGCGCTGACTTCAAGATTGATGAAGGCCGTCGCGTACCGCGCTTAATCGGTCAGGTTGCGGCCGTTGAAGAGCTCGACGATCTCGCGCTTGAGCTGGGACTCGATGCGCATGCGGTCCTTGAAGCCAAGGTTCTTGGCCTTCTCCTCGAACAGGTAGGTGTCGAGGTCGAACTCCTTGAGGTGCATCTTCGTGTGGAACAGGTTTTCCTGGTACACGTTGACGTCGATCATCTCGTAGCGCGACTTGATCGACTTCGACATGAACTCCTGGATCGAGTTGATCTTGTGGTCGATGTAGTGCTTCTTGCCCTTCACGTCGCGGGTGAAGCCACGCACGCGGTAATCCATCACCACGATGTCGGACTCGAAGCTCTCGATCAGGTAATTCAGGGCCTTCAGCGGCGAGATGACGCCGCAGGTGGCCACGTCGATGTCGGCGCGAAAGGTCGCGATGCCGTTGTGCGGATGGGTTTCCGGATAGGTGTGCACGGTGATGTGCGACTTGTCCAGGTGCGCCACCACGGCGTCGGAGATGATTTCCTTGCCCGCGGCCTTCTTGTCGATCACCGGCTCTTCGGAGATCAGGATCGTCACCGACGCCCCCTGCGGGTCGTAGTCCTGGCGGGCCACGTTCAGGATGTTGGCGCCGATGATCTCGGCCACGTCGGTCAGGATCTGGGTCAGGCGCTCGGCGTTGTAGGCCTCGTCGATGTACTCGATGTAACGCTGGCGCTGTTCTTCCGACACGGCGTAGCAGACGTCGTAGATATTGAAGCTCAGGGCCTTGGTCAGGTTGTTGAAACCCTGGAGCCTGAGGCGGGGGAGCGGCTTGACCACGATGGCTTTCCTGCGTGCGGAGGGGGTGGAGCGGAGGGCGGGCATTATCGGCCAAATACCCCCCGGGGGAAACCTTGGCCCGGGCAGGGCCGCGCCGGCATTGCCGATCCTGCCATGACGGCCTAATCTGAACGCTTCACAGCCAGCCGAGGACGCGCCATGGCGCAGGACAGGACTTCGCCGATGCCGATCCAGCCGCACAAGGTGGTCAACAGCCCGTTGGCGCCCGATGCGGCCACGTTCAGCCGATTCCTGGACCACTGCCATCGCCGGCGCTATCCGTCCCGCAACGACGTTTTCCGGCCCGGCACGCCCGCTACGTCGCTTTATTACGTGGTCAGTGGCTCGCTGTCGGTGGTGAGCGAGGAGCCCGACGGCCGCGAGCTGATCCTGGGCTACGTGAACGCCGGCGAGTTCATTGGCGAGATGGGCCTGTTCTTCGCCGCCGACGCCCGCGCGGTGGTGGTGCGCACGCGCAGCGCCTGCGAGCTGGCCGAGATCAACTACGACCGCCTGCACCAGCTGTTCGCCGGCCCGCTGGCCGCCGAGTGCCCGCGCATCCTGTACGCGATCGGGCTGCAGCTCTCGAAACGCCTGCTCGACACCAGCCGCAAGGCGAGCCGCCTGGCCTTCCTGGACGTGAGCGGCCGCATCGTGCGCACGCTGCACGACCTGTGCCAGGAGCCGGATGCGCTGTCGCATCCGCAGGGCACCCAGATCCGCGTCTCCCGCCAGGAGCTGGCCCGCATCGTCGGCTGCAGCCGCGAGATGGCCGGCCGGGTGCTCAAGCAGCTGCAGGAACAGGGCGTGCTGCACGCGCGCGGCAAGACCGTCGTGGTCTACGGCACCCGCTGACCGATGGCGCGCCAGGCGGCCGGCACCGACACGCTGCTGGTGCGGCCGGCCGCCGCCCAGGACGCGGCGGGCGTGGCGACGCTGCTGGGCGTGCTGGGCTATCCCTGTGACCGCGAGGAAGCGGCCGGCCGGCTGCGGGCGGTGGCCGATGAACCCGGCCAGCAGGTCCTCGTGGCCGACCGGCACGGCTGCCTGGTCGGCTTGCTGGCACTGGACATCCGTTATTACCTTCCGCTGGGCGGCCCCACCTGCCGGATCACGGCGCTGGCGGTCTCTTCCGGCGAACAGCGCCAGGGCGTGGGCCGCCTGTTGCTGCGCGAAGCCGAACAACGCGCACGCCAGGCCGGCGCGGCCCGCATCGAACTGACCTCGGGCGCCCAGCGCGCCGAGGCCCACGACTTCTATCGCGCCTGCGGCTACGAAGACGGGGCCCTGCGTTTCCTCAAGCGCCTGGGCGCCTGATCAGAGCAGGGTTTCGAAGGCCCCGCCTCCGCGCCGGTCACGATCACGACCGGATCGCCCACCGCCAGGTGCGCGTGCAGGCGCGCCACCGCGGGGGCGATCAGCAGCTGCTCGCGCCGGGCGGCGCAGAGCCGCAGGAAATCCTCGCGGGCTTCGGCCAGGGCTTCGTCCGTGCGCCCCACCGTCGCCAGCCAGGTGTAGAAGCTCGCCGGCATCCAGGCCACGCGCCACCAGCCGAAGGCCGGCTTGAGCACCGGGAAGCTCGCACCCGCCAGCAGCCGCCGCAGCGGGTGGCTGGCCAGCAGGTCGCGCAGCCAGGCCGCCGCACAGTCG
>CAXAYM010000268.1:0-3729 GCA_963973175.1 uncultured Arenimonas sp. | reverse complement strand
ATCTCGTGTCGCCGGCGAAGTGCAGGACAGCGTGCTGATGGGGCTGCTCGCCAGCGACTGGGCCGGCCCGGCCTGAAGCAGGCCTGCGGCCCCCGGCCGCGTTGACAGCCGAAGGGGCGGAGTCGACCATGGCGTCTCCATTTCCCGGGAGTCGACCATGTCCCTGCGCCTGAGCCTGATGGCCTCCGCCCTGCTGCTGGCCGCCTGCAGTCTCTCCCCGGAACCCGAAAGCGCCGCCGACCAGGCCGGGGGCGCGGACGCCGGCAGCGGCGAGCGCGTGGTGTACGTCTACAACTGGTCCGACTACATCGCCGAGGACACCCTGGAAAACTTCGAGGCCGAGACCGGCATTCGCGTGGTCTACGACGTCTACGACAGCAACGAGATGCTTGAAGCCAAACTCATGGCCGGCTCCTCCGGCTACGACGTGGTTTTCCCCTCGGCACGTCCCTTCGCCCAGCGCCACATCCAGGCCGGCATCTACGCGCCGCTCGACAAGGGCTGGATGTCCAACCTCGGCAACCTCGACGCCGACCTGCTGGCCGGCCTGCAGGACGTGGACCCGGACAATACCCACACCCTGCCCTACATGTGGGGCACCACGGGCCTGGGCATCAACGTGGCCAAGGTGAAGGAAATCCTCGGCGAGGACGCGCCGCTGGATTCATGGTCGCTGCTGTTCGACCCGGCCAACGCGGAAAAGCTCGCCGAGTGCGGCATCAGCGTGCTCGACGACGAACAGGAGACCTTCGCCGCCGCGCTCATCTGGAAGGGCCGCAACGCCAATGCCCTGGAAGGTGACGAAACCGCGGTCGTCAGCGACGTCTACGCAGGCATCCGCCCGCACATCCGGTATTTCAATTCCTCGCGCTACATCGATGACCTGGCCAATGGCGACATCTGCCTGGCGATGGGCTATTCGGGCGATGTCTTCCAGGCCCGCGACAGCGCCGTCGAGGCCGAGAACGGCATCGAGATCGCCTACATCATCCCCAAGGAAGGGGCGGTGCGCTGGGTGGACCTGATGGCCATTCCCAAGGATGCGCCGCACCCGGAAAACGCCCACGCGTTCATCGATTACCTCCTGAAGCCGGACGTCGCCGCGGGTATCGTCGATTACGTGTCCTACGCCAGCCCCAACACGGCGGCCATGGAACGCGTGGACCCGGAAATCGCCGGCGACCCCGGCGTGTATCCGCCGGCCGAGGTCATGGCCAAACTGGTCGACCCGGTCACGTTGCCGCCGCAGACAACCCGCGAGCGGGTGCGGGCCTGGACCACGATCAAGACCGGCCAGTAGGCCTCAACGCATCGAGCGCGGCGTGATGCCGCGTGAGACGCGCCGCGAATACACGTAGACGGTCGCCGGCGGCACGTTCCACCAGGTGAAGCTGCCCCGGCGGGCAGTGAGGTCGAGCGCGTCCAGCACGTCCTTGGCCACGGGGTTGGCGGGTCCATACGTGAACTGCACGAAGCGACCCTGCGGCTGCAGGCATTCGAAGGCCGACGCCAGGATCGCCAGCTGCGTGGGCCGGGGCATCGACAACAGGCCCAATCCCGAAACGATCGCATCGGCCGGGGTGGCGCCGTGGAAGCCATGCGCCTGCGCGACGTCCGCCAGGTCGCGGGCATCGGCACAGGCCACGTGCACCTGCGGAAAATGCCGCTGCAGGTGCTGGTGCAATTCCTCGTTGAGCTCGAGCACCAGCAGGTCCGCCGGTTGGATGCCCTGGGCCAGCAGGGCCCGGGTGAATACCCCGGTGCCGCCGCCGAGCTCGATCACGCGGCGGGCGCCGTGCGGAAGTTCGGACATCATCTGCCGCGCCAGCTGCTGGCTCGAGGGCGAAATGGCGGCGACGCCACGCGGGTTCTTCAGCCACTGGCGGAAGAAGGTCCAGGTTTGCGCCATCGCGGAGTGGGGGGTGCGATCCATCGTCACGGAATAATGCGGGCCCTTGCGTTTCGTGCAGGTTAAGCGATTCCCGACAACACTGGGGTCCCGACCCCCACCGAGGCAACCCCCATGCGTCATGTCCTCTCGCTGCTGGCCCTGATCCCGCTTGCCGCATGCACCAGCACCGGGCCGGCGCCGGCCCGCGGTTCGGGCGTGGTGCCCCACCCCAGCGAATGCCTGGACCCGGACCGGGCCCGGGGCTGGACCCATGTCGACGACAGCACCCTGCTGGTGGACGCGGGCAGCCGCAAGTACCGCGTGGTGCTGGCCGAATCCTGCTTCGCGCTCGGCACCTCGCCCGAACTGAACTTCGTCGGCGACAGCATCAGCAACCGCGTCTGCGGCCACGCCGGGGAATACGTCGTGTCGGGCCGCCAGCGCTGCCGCATCCAGCGCGTCGAGCGCCTCGACGACGCGGCCTACGCGCAGGCCGTGGACGCGGCCGACGGCAAGAGCGGTCGCGACGACTGACGCCGGCCCTCAGGCCCGGCGCAGCTCCCAGCAGCGGTGGATGCGCGGATTGCGCTCGAAATCGGGCGCGATCGTCGCTGCGGTGATTTCCCGCGCGTCGGCGAATCCGGCGACGGCGGCTTCGTCCAGGCGGAAGCGCCGGTAGTTGTTCGAGAACAGCAGCAGGCCGCCGGGCGCCAGCCGCGCCACCGCCGCGCGAAGCAGCCGCACGTGGTCGCGCTGGGTATCGAAGTCCTCGGCCCGGGCCGAGTTCGAGAACGTCGGCGGATCGCAAAAGACCAGGTCGTACTGGCCGCGGTCGGCTTCCAGCCAGGCCATGGCGTCGGCCTGCACCAGGCGGTGCTGCGGGCCCGTCGCGCCATTGAGCGCCAGGTTGCCGGCGGCCCACTCCAGGTAGGTGCCCGACAGGTCCACGCTGGTGGTTTCCGCCGCGCCGCCCACCGCCGCCTGCACGCTGCCGGCCCCGGTGTAGCAGAACAGGTTGAGGAAACGCTTGCCGCCGGCTTCCGCGGCGATGCGCTGGCGGATCGGGCGGTGGTCGAGGAACAGGCCGGTGTCGAGGTAGTCGAACAGATTCACCCGCAGTCGGGCGCCACCCTCCCGCACGACGAAGGTCTCGCCGCGACGGTCCATGTTGCCGTACTTGCTGCCGCCCTTGCCGCGCGCGCGGGTCTTGATCGACACCTGCGCCGGCGGCACCGCGAAGGTGTCGCGTACCGCGTCGAGCAGCTCGCCGAAGCGACGTCGGGCATCGGCTTCAGGGATGGTGCGCGGCGCCTCGTATTCCTGCACGTGCACGAACTGCCGCGATTCGCCGCCGTCTTCGGTGTAGACGTCCACGGCCGCCGAATACTCCGGCAGGTCGGCGTCGTAGGCGCGGAAACACGAGATGCCCTCACGCTCGCGCCAGGACTTGAGCCGCTTGAGGTTCTTGCGCAGCCGGTTGGCCACCATCTGCGCGCCTTCCCCCAGCGGCCGGACCTCGCGGGGCGCACGTTCGGGCGGCCGCACCGGGTCGCACAGCAGCAGCGTGCATTCGAGGGCGCCGTTGAAGAAGGCATAACGTTTGCCGGCGCGCAGGCCGGTGGCCTGGGCAAGCGCCTGCGACCCGCACAGCAGCACCGCGCGCCAGTCCGGCACCGCCGTGCGCAGGGCGTCGCCAAGCGCGCGGTAGAGCGCCGGATCGGCGGCCAGGCGGGCATCGTAGGGCGGATTGCAGACGACCAGGCCGCGCGCCGGACCGGGCGCAGCCAGGGCACCGATGTCGCGGCGCTCGAGCGAGATCCATTCGGCCACCCCGGCAC
>CAXAYM010000267.1:0-3735 GCA_963973175.1 uncultured Arenimonas sp. | reverse complement strand
CCGGGGCGGTATTGCGGCCCACCGGCTCGAGCACGATGGCGCTGGGCACGGCGCCAACCCGGCGCAGCTGCTCGGCCACCATGAAACGGTGCTCCTCGTTGGCCACCACGATCGGCGCGGCCAGGCCCGGCAGGCCGTCCAGCCGCTCCCACGTCGCCTGCAGCAGCGATTTTTCCCCCACCAGCGGCTGGAACTGCTTGGGGTGGGTTTCGCGCGACAGCGGCCACAGGCGGGTGCCGGAGCCACCGGAGAGCAGGACGGGGACGAGTTCGGTCATGGGGTCGGGGGCGGGGAGACGATGCCCGACATCTTGCCACGGCCCCTCTATTTGCTGACGACTACCTGGTCGCGGCCGCTGCGTTTGGCCTGGTAGAGCGCCGCGTCGGCGCGGGCCAGCAGGTCGTTCAGCACGTCGTCGTTATGGTGGGTCGCAATGCCGATGCTCAGGGTCGATCCGTAGTCCCGCGCGTGGTCCCGGTAGTCGCCGGCCAGGCGCTCGGCGAAGCGGCGGGCGCTTTCCACCGACGAATCCGGCAGCAGGCAGGCGAACTCCTCGCCGCCCAGGCGGGCGCTGTACTCGCCCGGACCGATGCGGGAATCGATGATCCGGCCCAGCGCGCGCAGCAGCTCGTCGCCGGCCAGGTGGCCGTGCTGGTCGTTGGTCTTCTTGAAGTGGTCGACGTCGATGAACAGCACGGCCGGCTGCTTGCCCTGGGCCAGCGCCTCGGCCAGCGCGGTGCCAGCCAGGTTCAGCCAGCCCTGACGGTTGAGCAGGCCGGTCAGCGGGTCGCTGACGGCGCGCTGCCACAGGGTTTCCACCTGCTTGTCCAGGCGCGTGGCGAGGTTGCTGCGGGCGCGGCGGAGCACCAGGCCGGCGCCGGTGCTGAGCAGGTAATAGAAGCCGAACAGGCGGACCTCGCTCACGGGCGCCGCCGATTCCAGCAGCAGGCCCAGCACCACCGCGCTGCAGAGCGCCAGGCCACCAAAGGTGACGTGCGGCCTCACCAGCAGTGGCAACCAGGTGACCGGCAGCAGCAGGAACACGGCCAGCGGCAGCAGCGAAGGACCGGTCCACTCCAGCGCCGGCGCCGCCAGACAGGCCAGCAGCAGACCGAGGAAGGCCAGGCCCAGGGCCCGGCGCCGGCGGATCGACACCACGTGGCGGTAGCGGATCGCCATCCAGACCAGCACCGACACGCCACCGGCCTGCAGCACCAGCCGCGCGGACACGGCCGGCAACACGAAGGCTTCGTAGACCGAGACCAGCGCGGCCAGCACGGCCAGCGCCAGCAGCAGCTTGCTCATCGCGCCGTGCAGCAGCTGGATCTGGCGGCGGTACTGTTCGCGCCGCTCGTGCGCGGGCAATCCGGCCAGGTCGCCCTCGAGGACGTGGCAGAGCATCAGCTGCGCGGAACGGGCGGTGGACTTCAACACCCCGGCATTAGCGGTGATTTCGCGGACCCGTTCAAGGAAACAAGTCACAGGAAACCCCGGCGGACTGAGCCGGGGCTAAACAAACCGGCGCCATGTCGCGGTTCCGTGACCGGCTGCGCGGTTCGGTGCCCGGCCTAGCCCAGGGCGGCCAGGCGCTCCGGCGTGCCGACGTCGGTCCAGGTGCCGCGGTGGTGTTCGCCGCTTACCTCGCCCGCGCGCATCGCGGCGCGCAGCAGCGGCGCCAGCCGGAATCGAGGCGGGTCCAGTTCGGCGCCGGCCGCGACGCCGATCACGCTGCGCCAGTTGTTGAACATCGCCGGCCGGTACACCCCGATGCCGGAAAACGTGAGCCGTTGCTCACCCGCCGCCTGCACGCGGCCGTCTTCGAGTAGCGCGAAGTCGCCCTCGGGGTTGTGCGGGGGATTATCCACCAGCACCAGGTGGGCCAAGCCGGAAGGCTCGCGCGGCAGGCGGGCGAAATCGTAGTCGCACCAGATGTCGGCATTCACCGCCACGAAGGGCTCGCTGCCCAGCCGCGGCAGCGCGTGCAGCATGCCGCCGCCGGTTTCCAGCGGCTCCGGCCCTTCGTGCGAATAGTGCAGGCGCAGTCCCCAGCGATCACCCTGCCCCAGCGCCGGTTCGAAGGCATGGGCCAGCCAGGAGGTGTTGATGACGACGTCCTGCACGCCCAGCGCCGCGAGTTTCTCCAGGTGCCATTCGATCAGCGGCTTGCCGCGCACCGGCAGCAGCGGCTTGGGCGTCGTATCTGTCAGCGGGCGCATGCGCTCGCCCTTGCCGGCAGCGAAGACCAGGGCCTTCAAGACTTTCCGCCCTGTCCTGTAGGAGCGCCTTCAGGCGCGAAGCTTTTGGCCTGGCCTTCGGCCAGGAAGGGATTCGCGCCTGAAGGCGCTCCTACAGGGAGTGTGATGTCGCGGTCGCCGATGGCGGCTTCTATCAGCCGCACCAGCTCCGCCGTTTCTGCATGCCGAAGCCCGACCTCGCGGGTGTACTTCCACACCAGCGGCAGGTCCTGCAGGTAACCGGCCTTGCCGTCGCGGTACCAGAGCCGGCAGAAGATACCCAGCACCTTGATGTGGCGCTGCAGGCCCATCAGGTCGAAGGCACGCAGGAAGGTTTTTTCGTCCGGCACCTGCACGCCGGCGGCCGCGAGTTTCTCCCGGTATTCGCCGACCCATTGCTCGACGCGATCCAGCGGCCATTCGATGTAGCAGTCGCGCAGCAGCGAGACCAGGTCGTAGGTGATCGGCCCGCGCACCGCGTCCTGGAAATCGATCACGCCCGGGGAATCGCGATCGGTCACCAGCAGGTTGCGCGAGTGGTAGTCGCGGTGCACGAACACCTGCGGCTGCGCCTGCGCGCTGGTCACCAGGGCGCGGAAGGCCGATTCGATGACGTCCCACTGCTCGCACTCCGGCACGAAACCCAGGTGGCGCTTGAGGAACCACTCGGGCATCAGCTCCATTTCGGTGACCAGGCGGGCCTCGTCGTAATCCGGCAGGCCATGGGTGTCGGCGTTTTGCTGCATCGCCAGCAGCGCGTCCATCGCCTCGCCGTAAAGGCGGTCGACGTTGGTGCGGTTGAGCTCGGGCAGCAGGATGCGGTCGCCCAGGTCTTCCATAAGCACGAAGCCGCGCTGCGGGTCGGCGGCCTGGATGTCCGGCACGTGCAGCCCGGCGCGTGCGAGGCGGTTGGCGACGTCGAGCCAGGGCCGGATGTCCTCCTTGTCCGGCGGCGCATCCATCACGATCCAGGCGCGCCCGGCAGAGGTGGTCCGCCAGTAGCTGCGAAAGCTCGCGTCGTTCGACGCACGCTGCAAGGGGGCATCGGGATCTCCCAGCGCCTGGCGGGTCCACTGCAGCCTCAACTCGGCTCGATCGGGCAAATTCATGCCGTGATTATGTCGGATCGTGGTGGCATCGGAACGCCGCCGGGGCGCCGGAAAATACCGTTCAGCCAAGGTGCTGGCGAAGAAAGGGGATGGTGATGCGGCGCTGGGCCGCCAGGCTGGCGCGGTCGAGCTGGTCGAGCAGCCGGGTCAGGCTGGCCAGGTCGCGGTCGACCCGGCGCAGCAGGTAATCCAGCACGGCCTCGTCGAGTTCCAGGCCGCGCCGCGTCGCGCGCTGGCGCAGCAATTCGCGCCGCCCGGTTTCGTCCAGCGGCTGCAGCACGATGCGCGCGCATTGGCCCAGGCGCGTCTGCAGGTCGCGCAGCTGAAGGCCGATGTCGGCCGGGTTGCCACGCGCCGCGTAGACCACCGTGCCGGCATCGGCCCGGGCCCGG
>CAXAYM010000266.1:0-3746 GCA_963973175.1 uncultured Arenimonas sp. | reverse complement strand
CCTTCCTCGATCACGCCACCGGCCTCGCGCACGATGCGCGCCAGCTCGGCAGTGAACCGGTCGGGGCGCAACTGGGCATCGCCCGGGAAGTGGATGGCGCCGGCGAGGCCGGGCCTGAGTGCGGGTTCGTCGGCCGCCAGTTCAGCGCCGTCGAGCACGCGCGCGCTGATGCCCAGTTCGGCCAGCAGCGGAAGTTCGCGCTGGTGTCTGGCCAGGGCCCGCGGCGTGCGGAACACATAGTGCAGGCCGCCCGCCTCGAAGCTGCAGTCCAGGTCCTGCCCGTACACGAGGTCCTCGACCAGCGCCCGCGAATACTTCAGCAAGGCACCCTTGGCCAGGCCGGTTTCGCGCCAGTCGCGGGCGTTGCAGCGCCCTGCCATCCGGGCCAGCCAGCGCGCCAGCGCCGGGTCCCAGCGCGGGCGGATGTAAAGCGGCGCATCCGGCCGCAGCATCCAGCGCAGGGCCTGGCCGACCATGCCGGGCGCCGCCAGCGGCGCGGCGTGGCTCGGCGTCAGCGTTCCGCAATTGCCCCACGACGTCGCGCCGCCGACCTTGCCGGCGTCAAGCACGCGCACCGAACGTCCCTCGCACAGCAGGTAATGCGCGCAGGCCAGGCCGACCACGCCCGCCCCCAGCACCAGTACATCGGCATCGTGGCTCATGCCGCGCAGTTTACCCGCGCCGCATTGCCGGGAGGTCCAGGTAGGTCGCCGCCCGCCAGGCCCACTCGGCCGGGCCGAAGCGGAAACGCGCCATCCACCAGTGGCTCAGGGCCACCTGCAGGGCGAAGAAGGCGAACACGAACACCGGCTGCCAGGCCCGCGGCAGCTGTTCGAAGTACCCGAGCCCATAGCCATAGAACACCAGCGTGGCCACGATCGACTGCATCAGGTAGTTGGTCAGCGCCATGCGCCCGGCCGGGCCGAGCAGGCCGAACAGGCGGGCCGTGGCCGGCGCGTGCAGCGCCTTCACCACCCAGGCCAGGTAGGACAGGGCCATCACCGCGCCGCCGAGCATCTGCAGCACCTGCGCCGTGGACGCGCGGATGTCGAGCCGGCCCATGTCCATGGTCGGCTCAAGCCAGTACGAGACCAGCACCATCGCCAGGCCGACCGGCAGCGCAACCCAGCGCAGCCGCGTGAACAGGCGGACGTGTTCCTCGGGCCGGGCGATGGCACCGCTGCGCGCGAACCAGGCTCCCACCAGGAACAGGCCCAGGATGAAGGCGCCATAGATCACGACGAACGCGATCATGCTCAGGAAATCGTCGATACGCTGCGCGGTCGCGTCTGCGAAGCTGCCGCTGCCGTAGGCCTGGCGCTGGGCCTCTATCTGCATGGCCATTTCCCGGCCCTGCTCGGCCAAGGCCTTGTTGAACTCCACGCTGGCTTCGCCGGGCAAGGACTGCATTGCGCTGCCCAGCAGGCCAAAGGCCAGGGTGAACACCGCCGGCAGCAGCATCAGCGCGATGCCCCACTTGGGCAGCCGCGACTGCGGCGTGCCGCGGAAGCAGATGAGCATCACCAGGCCCATCAGGGCATAGGTCACCAGGATGTCGCCCGGCCACACCAGCAAGGCATGCGCCAGGCCGATGGCCAGCAGCGCCAGCACCCGGCGCAGGTAGACGGCCACGAAGGGCCGGCCAGCGGCCTGGGCGCGGGCGAGCATGATCGCGAAGCCCATGCCGAAGAGCATCGAGAACAGGGGGAAGAACTTGCCCTGCACCACTAGGTAGATGGCCGTGTCCATCCAGCGGTCGGCGCCGGTCAGCGCCGGGTTGACGCCACCGAAGGAGGCCATCAGGGGCCCGACCATGCCCTCGATGTTCATCAGCAGGATGCCCAGCAGGGCAAAACCACGGATCGCGTCGAGCGCCTGGATGCGTTCGGTGCCGGTGACCGGCGCCAGTGGAATCGGCTGGTTCATGTCGTGGGGCCTCCCCGCCCCGCGGACACTCTAGGGAGTTTCAGTGCTCGACGCCGCCGTCGCCATGCACGTGGCCGTGGTCGATCTCGACCTGTTCGGCTTCGCGCACGCCGACGATCTCGACCTGGAACTGCAGGGTCTTGCCGGCCATCGGGTGGTTGAGGTCGACGTCGACCACGGTGGCGCCGACCTTGACGACGGTGACGGCACGCGGCCCCATCGAGGTTTCCAGGACGATCTGGTCGCCGGGACGCACGCGGGCATTGCGCAGGTGCTTCTTCGGCAGGCGCTGGACGTAGTTCTCGCGGCGTTCGCCATAGGCCTGGTCCGGCGCGACGGTGACTTCGAAGGTGTCGCCCTCGGCCTTGTCCATCATCGCGGCCTCCAGGCCCGGGATGATGTTGCCGTGGCCGACCAGGATGGCCATCGGCTCGCGGTCACGCGAGGTTTCGACGGGATCCTGGCCCGGCTCGGAAACGGAATAGTGGAAACGGACGACGCGGTTCTTCTCGATCTTCATGGCAAGCCTGGGAAATGGCCGGTGACGCGACCGGCGGGGATGGGGCAAACTGCCCGCGTGAAAGCGAGCGCGCATTATCCCGGCCCCGCCAGCCCGGCGCCAGTTCCCCGGATCGCCCTGGGCCTGGTGCTGCTGGCCGCGGCCCTGCTGGCCGCCTGCGGTTCCTCGCCGCGGCGCGGGCCCTCCTCCGACGCCCCGGCGCTGAAGGTCGTGGACGTGGCGCCGGCGGATCCGCGGCTGGCCAACGAGGTCCTGATGCGCGCACTCGGCCTGGTCGGCACACCCTATCGCTGGGGCGGCAACACCCCCGACGGCGGTTTCGACTGCAGCGGCCTGGTGGGCTACGTGTTCCTCGATGCGGCCCGCATCTACCTGCCGCGCACCACCCGCGACATCGCCCGCTTCGACGCCGGCAAGCCGCCGCGCGATCGGCTGGCGCCGGGTGACCTGGTGCTGTTCGGCGACAAGGGCGCGATCTTCCACATCGGCATCTACGTCGGGGAAGGGCGCTTCGTGCACGCCCCCAGCACCGGCGGCACAGTGCGCCTGGACCGCCTCGACGGACCCTACTGGAGCCGGCACTACGCCGGCGCGCGGCGCATCCTGGACTGAGCCCGGGGATTCAGCCGCGCGGTGGCTCCGGTCGCAGCCACAGCCAGAGCCCGACGATCGCCATGATCGCGGTGCCGATGCCCGCCATCCACCACTTCGGCGCAGTGGCGAACATGATCGCGCTGCTCGCCGCCATCATGCCGATCGCCCAGTATTTCGCCCGCCGGCTGACCGCGCCGCTGGCCTGCCACTCGCGGATCATCGGCCCGAAGGTACGGTGTGCCAGCAGGCGCTCGTGCAGCCGCCGCGATCCCCGCGCGGCGGCGAACGCGGCCAGCAGCACGAAAGGCGTGGTCGGCAGGCCGGGCAGGAAGATGCCGACGATGCCCAGCCCCAGCGCCACGTAGGCCAGCAGCAGCCACAGCCAGCGCCGCGCATGGTGGAGCGGACTCACCGCAGGCTCAACCGTTGATCCGCGCCACGGCCTGTTCGATGTCCTTGCTCAGCGACATCACGTTGAGCGCGTAGTCGGCCAGTCGCTGGTCGGACTCGTCGGCCGGCGTCCACGGCGGCACCGGTACCGGCTTGCCCTCGGGGCCGTCGAGGGCGACGAAGACGATCATGCAGTGCGTGCAGAGGCGGCCGTCGTCGTCGGTCATCGGGTCGCGGGCGAACACGTCCACGTAGAAGTGCATGCTGCTGGTGCCCGTATAGACCAGCTTGGCGCTCACCGTGACCATGTCCGAGG
>CAXAYM010000265.1:0-3750 GCA_963973175.1 uncultured Arenimonas sp. | reverse complement strand
GCCCGCTGTCGCCGGCCCTTCCCGACGCCGGCGCCGCCCTGCAGCAGCTGCGCGACCTGCGCCGCGGCCAGGATTCGACGCCGTGAACCTCTACCGCAGCCTGCTGTGGTGGCTGGTGCTGGCCGTGCTCGGCGCGCTGGCCTGGCACTGGTTCTCGCAGGACCTGGGCGACGTGGTGGTGCGCTACCGCGGCCTGACCTACACGACGACGCTGGCCTATTTCGTGCTGGCCTGGGGCTTGCTGTGGTTCGCGCTGTGGGCGCTGTGGTGGCTGCTTCGCCTGCCGTTCAAGGCCTGGCGCCGGCATGCGCACCAGCTGGCGCGCAATCGCCTGGTCAGCGGCCTCGAAGCCCTGCACCAGGGCCGCTGGCAGCGTGCCGAACAATTGCTGGCCAAGGCCGCCAACGAACCCGCGCTGCGCACGCCGGCCCTGCTCGGCGCCCGCCGCGCCGCCGATGCCCGCGGCGACGCCGAAGCCGCCGCCCGCCACCATGCGGCACTGCTGGCCCACGACGCCACCGCCGCCGCGCTGGAGCAAGCCGAACGGCTGCTTGGCCAGGGCAAACCGGAGGAAGTCCTCGAGGTGCTTGCCGGCCAGGCCGGTCCGCTGCCGCCGCGCGGCGCCTGGCTGCGCACCGCCGCCCAGGTCGCCAGCGGCCGGGCCATGGACGCGCAGGCCTCGCTGGCGACGCTGCGCCGCGACCAGGTCGCCGATGCCGACGCCCTGGCGGCGCTTGAGCTGCAAATCGTCGCCGCCACGCTCGACCAGGCGCCCCGGGCCGACGAACTCCAGCAGCGCTGGCATGCGCTGGCGCAGCGGCTGCGGCTGGCAGCGCCGGTGGCCAGTGCCTTTGCCCAGCGTGCGGCCGCGCTGGGCCTGGAAGACGCCGGCGCCCACGCCATCGCCGACGCGCTGGAAGCAAACTGGGACGAGTCGCTGGCGGCGCTTTACGGCCGCCTGCCGCCGGGTCGCGAAGGCAAGCGCCTGGCCCGCGCCGAAGCCTGGCTCGCCGCGCATCCTTCAAGCCCGGGCCTGCTGACCACCCTGGGCAGCCTGTGTCGCACGCAGGAACTGTGGGGCAAGGCGGAGGATTACCTGCACCGCGCACTCGCCCAGGGCGCCGGCGCCGATGCCTGGGAGAGCCTGGGGCACGTGTTCACCGCCCAGGGCGACGCTGGCCGCGCCCAGATCGCCTATGCCAACGCGCTGCGCCTTGGCCGCGAGGAGCCGCCGCTACCGCTGGGCGGGCGCAGCCTGCGCGATCAGATCGCCGACTCGGCCGTGGCCGAAGTGCGCAACGCGCACGGTATCCCGCTGCTGCCGCCTTGAAGCAAAGGTCCTAGCGTTCGACGATGGCGGCGACGCCCATACCGCCGGCGGTGCAGACCGAAATCAGCGCGCGGCCCTTGCCCTTTTCCTTGAGCAGTTTGGCCGCGGTGGCGACGATGCGCGCGCCGGTGGCCGCGAAGGGATGGCCGACGGCCAGCGAGCTGCCGACGACATTGAGCTTCTCGCGGTCGATGCTGCCCAGCGGCGCGTCCAGGCCCAGCTTTTCCTTGCAGAAGACCGGATCTTCCCAGGCCTTGAGCGTGCACAGCACCTGGGCGGCGAAGGCTTCGTGGATCTCGTAGAAATCAAAATCCTGCAGCGAGAGATTGTTCCGCTTCAGCAGCTGCGCCACGGCCCAGCACGGCGCCATCAGCAGGCCCTCGCCGTGCACGAAGTCCACCGCGGCCACCTGGGCGTCGACCAGATAGGCCTGCACTTCCAGCCCCTGCGCCGCGGCCCACTCCTCGCTGGCCAGCAGCGCCGCCGAGGCACCGTCGGTCAGCGGCGTGGAATTGCCGGCGGTCAGCGTGCCCTTGCCCGACGTCTTGTCGAAGGCGGGCTTGAGCGTGGCCAGTTTTTCGACCGTGGTGTCGGGGCGCAGGATGTTGTCGCGCTCGACGCCGCGGAACGGCACCACCAGGTCCTTGAAGAAGCCGCGCTCGTAGGCCATCGCGGCCTTGGTGTGCGACTCGTAGGCCAGCTGGTCCTGGGCCTCGCGGCTGATGCCCCATTCCTTGGCCATCATCTCGCAGTGCTCGCCCATCGACTTGCCGGTGCGCGGCTCGCCGACACCCGGGAATTCCGGGGTGAGCTCCTTGAAGCGGAAGCCCTTGAACGCCTTCAGGCGCGCGCCCAGGCTGCGGGCCATGTTGGCGTCGAGCAGGCGCCGGCGCAGGCGCTTGTTCACCGCGATCGGCACGTCGGAGGTCGTGTCGGAGCCGCCGCCGATGCCGGCTTCGATCTGGCCCAGCGCGATCTTGTTGCCCACGGTGATGACGGTGTCGAGCGACGTGCCGCAGGCGCGCTGCAGGGTGATGCCCGGCGTCGCCGGCGACAGGCCGGAGCTGAGCGTGGCCTCGCGGCCGATGTTCCAGTCGCTGCTGTGCTTGAGCACGGCGCCCATCGCCACTTCGCCCAGCTGCTGGCCGTGCAGGCCGAATTTTTCCACCAGCGCGCCCAGGGCCTTGATCGACATGCCCAGGTTGCCGACGTCGTGGTAGGCGGTGTTGTTGCGGACGAAGGGGATGCGGACGCCGCCCAGGATGGCGACACGGCGGGAAGGCGACATGCGGTTCACTCCTTGCTCGAACTCGTTCGGGGGGTCATGCGGCGGGGTCCAGGCCGGCGGGCACGGGGCCCCAGTCGGGACGCGTCCGCCAGGCGCCGTGGATCCAGGCGCGGAACATATTGGCCACGCCGTCGTCGGCGGGCCGCTGCGAAAGCAGGGCGACCAGGCGGTGCGGCCCGCGGGCCTCGGCCTCGTCGGCGACGATGGCGTCGAAATAGGTGGTCCACTGCTCGCCGTAGCTGATGCGCGGCGCGGCGTTGCGCAGGCGTTCAGCCTCGCGGGCGCTGGCCACGGCGTCGCCGTCGGGCTTGCGCGCCACGACCTGCACGCAGGGCGAGTCGTCGAGCACCAGCACCGGCTCCAGGCCGACGCCGCGCACATAGGCTTCCACTTCCTGCGGCACCACGAACTGGTTGCGCGCCACGTCCTTGCGCTGGCCGGGCGGCAGCCGCGCAGCCTGCTCGAACTCCAGCGCGAAGCGCCGCCAGCCAACCGGATGGGCCAGGTTCCAGTGGTCGAAGTAGAACAGGCCGCCGGGGCGCAGCACGCGGGCGACATCGCGCAGGTAGAGCACGACGTCTTCCTTGTCCATGTGGATGAACACGGCCACGCAGTAGCCCTTGTCCATCGACGCATCGGCCAGCGCGTCCAGGCGCGGCCCCTGCAGCGCGCTGAAGGCGCAGTCGCCGGCGCCGGCCAGCCGCTCGCGGGCGACGCCGAGCATGTTTTCGCTGATGTCCAGGCCGTGCCAGTGGGCCACCCCGCCGGCGAGCTCGCGGCCGATGCGGCCGACGCCGCAGCCCAGCTCGAACACGCGGTCGCCGGCCTGCAGGTCCAGCGCGGCGCGCGCCTGGGCGGCGGAGAAGGCCCCGGTGAGCCGGACGGTACGCTCGTCATGGCTGCCGTCGACCGCCACCAGCGCACCGCGCGGCGTGCTGGCCTTGTCGTTCCAGAAGGATTTGTAGTCTTGGAAATCCATGCCTGCGGCGGGCGCGGGACCGGCCGTCCATGTGTCGGAAGGTATGATGGCGATCATACCCCGAGCCCGCACGCCCCCGTATGTCGAAGCCTGAATTGAGCGTCCTGGCGGCCCTCGCCCTCGAGCTGTCGCCCGGGTCCGAACCCGCCCGCC
>CAXAYM010000264.1:0-3757 GCA_963973175.1 uncultured Arenimonas sp. | reverse complement strand
TTGTATAACTCGAAACCAAGATCAAGGATGCTGGAGGGCCCAAGATTGCTATTGGAAAGTCCCCCCGCCTGCGCGCCCAGAGTTTGCAATGACTGAACAATCGTACCGGCGATATTCATGCCCTGATTCGCATTCGTCAGCAGCCACCAGAAAAAGCCGGTGAAGATCGTGAAGCGAACGAACTCCGCGAAGAATTCGCCAATGTCGGCCTTGCGCAAAGCCATCATGCCGAATGTCCAGACCATGGAGATCACAACCAACGTCCAGAACAAACGCGATGCAGCGGACTCAATAGCTGGCGCCCATGTTGCGGCAGCATCATGAAAACGCTTGAGCACATCATTCATAACACCGCTACTACTTAGCTCCTGCGCCATTGCAGGTTCAGCCAGCACCACAGTGGCGACCATCATCAAGCCACCTAGAGCAATTTTCTTTCTCATGGCGACCACCTCAATAATCATCTTTAGGGCTGGGCTTGAACTCCCACTGACGCATCTGCTTGGCCTTCTGGAATGCTCTGCATTCCTCGGTGAAGGCTGCTCGGCTCGCTTCGCTGCGCATTTCATTCAGTGCTGCCTGGAACGCATCGGGGGCACACGTCGCCGCGTTTGGTTCGGGCATCCTTTCCTGTTCACATCCAGCCAACAACAGCAACGCAGCCGCGGTAGTAAAAAAGATTTTTTTCATCTCACCGCCTCCCTAGTAGTTGTCTGCCGGACTCGGGCGAAACGTCCAGGTACGCATTTGCTCGGCCCTGGCATCACCTCGCTCCTCGGCATCGAGTTCTGCCGCGGCCTGAGCCTGCAGGTCCAGCCGCGCGAGCCGCTGCTCCGCTGCAGCCAGCCGGCTGTCGATGCCGCCCTGCTGTTCCGCAACACGCTGTACCGCTTCCCGCGCCGCCTGGCTTGCCGTCGCCTTCCTTCTGTTCCTGGAATGGAACAAGGGCCCGGTGCAAGCCAACCCCGCCGAGGCGGCGCCCGCCGCCGCCCTGCCCGAACCGACCGCGGCCCTGCCCGGCGACGGTGCGGTCCCGGATGCGGCGGCGGTTCCGGCCACGGCCGCGTTGCCGGCCGCACCGGCGCCGGGCGCGATGCCGGCGGCCACGGGTCCCGCGGCCTCGAGCCCCGGCCTGCTGCGCGTGCGCACCGACGTGCTGGATCTGCGCGTCGACCTGCGCGGTGGCAACCTGGTCGGCGCCGAGCTGCTGCAGTACCCGGTGGACAAGGACGAACCGGCGCGCAAGGTGCGCCTGTTCGACAACGACGCGGCGCGCTACTCGGTCGCGCAGTCCGGCCTGGTTGCCACCGCCGGCAACGCCCCCAGCCATGAGGCCGTGTTCCGCCCCGAGGGCGGCCGCACCGATTTCCAGCTGGCCGAGGGCCAGGACCGGCTGGAAGTCCCGCTGCTGTGGACCGACCCCGCCACGGGCCTGACCGTGCGCAAGACCTGGGTGCTCGAACGCGGCGACTACGACATCACCCTGCGCGAGGAAATCCGCAACGACGGCGCTGCCGCCTGGCGCGGTTACGGCTACCAGCAGCTGCAGCGCGTGCCGCCGGTGCCGCAGTCGCGGGGCATGGCCCTGACCAATCCCGAGGCTTACAGCTTCACCGGCGGCGCGTGGTACAGCCCGTCCGAGAAATTCGAGAAGCGCAAGTACGACGATTTCGCCGAGGATGGTCCGCTCAACCTCGACGTCACCGACGGCTGGATCGCGCTGTTGCAGCACCACTTCCTGGTGGCCTGGGTGCCGGCCAAGGCCGAACCGCAGCGTTTCTCGCTGGCGACCCTGGGCAACGGCCAGCCCCGTTACCTGGTGCGCAGCGTCGGCGCGCCGTTCGAAGTCGCGCCGGGCACCGCCACCACGCGTGAAGCCACGCTGTGGGTGGGCCCCAAGCTGCAGGAGCAGCTGCAGGACGTCGCCCCGGGCCTGAAGCTCACCCTGGACTACGGCATCTTCACCTTCCTCGCCCAGCCGATGTTCGACTACGTGCTCGAGCCGCTGCACGACCTGACCGGCAACTGGGGCTGGGCGATCATCCTGACGGTGCTGATCATCAAGCTGGTGCTCTACCCGCTGTCGGCCAAGCAGTACCAGAGCTTCGCCAGGATGCGCGCGATCCAGCCGCGCATCGAGTCGCTCAAGGAACGCTACGGCGACGACAAGCAGAAGTTCCAGATGGCGATGATGGAGCTGTACAAGAAGGAGAAGATCAACCCGATCGGCGGCTGCCTGCCGATCCTGGTGACGATCCCGGTCTTCATCGCGCTCTACTGGATGCTGCTCGAGTCGGTGGAGATGCGCCAGGCGCCGTGGATCGGCTGGATCGACAACCTGACCGCGCCCGATCCCTATTTCATCCTGCCGGTGATCAACCTGGTGGTGATGTACCTCACGCAGAAGATGACGCCGACGCCGGGCATGGACCCGATGCAGAAGAAGATGATGACGGCGATGCCGCTGATCTTCGGCGTGATGATGGCCTTCTTCCCGTCGGGCCTGGTGCTGTACTGGTGCACCAACGGCATCCTTGGCCTGGCCCAGCAGTGGGTCATCACCAAGCGCCACGGCGCCAAGACCGCGGTGGCCACCGCAAGCAAGTAACCGCGGGTTCCGACCGACGCTTTGGAACGGGGGCGGCCAGTCTGGCCCCCGTTTCGTTTCCGTCCCGGCATCCGCGCCTGTCCGTGTTCATCCGCGTCCATCCGTGGCTAAATCGCCTTCCATGACGACCCAGCGCGACACGATTGCAGCCATTGCGACGGCCTCCGGGGCGGCCGGTGTCGGGATCGTCCGCCTGAGCGGGCCGGGCTGCCGGGTCGTCGGCGCGACGCTGCTGGGCCGGCCGCCGGAACCGAGGCACGCGCACTACCTGCGCTTCAAGGACGAGGATGGCGAAGTCATCGACGATGGCCTGCTGCTGTTCTTCCCGGGACCGCAGTCCTATACCGGCGAAGACGTCCTGGAGCTGCAGGGCCACGGCAGCCCGCTGTTGCTGGCCCGGCTGCTGCGACGCTGCCTGGCCCTGGGCGCACGCCATGCGCGGCCGGGTGAATTCACCGAACGGGCCTTCCTCGAAGGCCGGCTGGACCTCGCCCAGGCCGAAGCCGTGGCCGACCTGGTCAGCGCCGGAAGCGAAGCCGCGCTGCGGGCGGCCCGGCGTTCGCTCGACGGTGAATTCTCGCGCCGGGTCGAGGCGGTGGTCGAAGGCCTGGTCGCGCTGCGGGTCTGGATCGAGGCCGCGCTGGATTTTCCCGAGGAGGAAGTCGACTTCCTCGCGGCGCCTGAGCTGCAGCAGCGCCTGCGCGGCGTCGCCGCCGACCTCGACCGCCTGCGTGCCGACGCCGGACGCGGCAAACGCCTGGTCGACGGCCTGCACGTGGTGATCGCCGGCGCGCCGAACGCCGGCAAGTCCTCCCTGCTCAATGCCCTGGCCGGCGAAGACCGCGCCATCGTCACCGACATCGCCGGCACCACGCGCGACCTGCTGCGCGAGCGCATCCTGGTCGACGGCATCGAGCTCACCCTGGTCGACACCGCCGGCCTGCGCGACGCACCCGACCAGATCGAACGCGAAGGCATCCGCCGGGCCCGCGCCGAACTCGGGCGCGCCGACCTGGTGCTGGCCGTGCTCGACGACGGGGCCGGCCCGGGCCCACGCCTGGAGCTGCCCGCCGGGGTGCCGGTGCTCTGGCTGCACAACAAGGCCGATCTCAGCGGCGCGCCGGTCCATGCCGAACGCCATGACGACGG
>CAXAYM010000263.1:0-3757 GCA_963973175.1 uncultured Arenimonas sp. | reverse complement strand
GCCGCGGCGGGGCACCGAAGGCCAGCAAGCCGACCAGGCGCGGCGCCTGCCGGGTGCCGGCGGCCAGCCAGGACACCGAGTGGCCCTGGCTTGCCTGGTCCTGGCCTGCGGGGGCCAGCGCGCCGAGGTCGATGCCCAGTTCCTTCATCAGTCGCGCACTGCCCAGCACGACGTGTTCGCCGGCCACGGTGCCTTCGATGCCGCGACCCTGCAGCACCGAGGTATCCGCTGCCGGTGGCGGCAGCCTGCCACGCGCCGATGCCGCGTCCAGCACGGCGCGGGCCAAAGGGTGTTCGCTGCCCTGCTGCAGGGCGGCAGCCAGCGCCAGCAGGCGACTGTCGTCGCCTTCCACGGCCTGCAGCATCGCCAGCTTCGGCGCGCCCAGGGTCAGCGTGCCGGTCTTGTCGAAGGCGATCGTGCGCAGGCCGCGGGTGGTTTCCAGCGCTTCGGCGTCCTTGATCAGGATGCCGGCCTTCGCCGCCACGCCGGTGCCGGCCATGATCGCCGTCGGCGTGGCCAGTCCCAGCGCACAGGGGCAGGCGATCACCAGCACGGCGACGGCATTGAGCACGGCGTTGGTCCAGTCGCCGGTGGCCAGCCCCCAGCCCAGCAGCGTGGCCAGCGCGATCAGCACCACCACCGGCACGAACACCGCGCTGACGCGATCGACGATGCGCTGGATCGGCGCCTTCTTGGCCTGCGCATCCTCGACCAGGCGGATGATCCGCGCCAGCGCCGATTCGGCGCCGACCGCGGTGGTTCGCACCAGCAGCCGGCCCTCGCCGTTGACGGCACCGCCGGTGATCCGGTCGCCGGCTTCTTTCGGGACCGGCAGCGATTCACCGCTGATCAGGGATTCGTCGGCGTGGCTGCGGCCTTGGAGCACTTCGCCGTCCACCGGGAAACGTTCGCCCGGCAGCACGACGACGGCATCACCGACGCGCACCTGCGACACCGGCACCTCGGTTTCGCGCCCGTCGGGCTGGCGCACGCGCGCCGTCGATGGCCGCAGGGCCTGAAGCGCCCGGATCGCTTCGGTGGTCTGGCGCTTGGCCCGCGCCTCGAGCCACTTGCCCATCAGGATCAGCGTGATGATCACCGCCGAGGCTTCGAAGTACAGCGGTGGTTCGCCGTGGTGCGGCTGGGTGAAGACCAGGTGGTAAACCGACAGGCCGTAACCGGCGCTGGTGCCCAGCGCGACCAGCAGGTCCATGTTGCCGGTTCCCGCACGCAAGGCCTTCCAGCCCGCGCGGTAGAACCGAGCGCCCAGCCAGAACTGCACCGGCGTCGCCAGGACGAACTGCCACCAGCCGGGGAGCGCCCAGTGCTGGTCGAACAGCATGCCCAGCATCGGCGCGGCCAGCGGCAGGGATAGGAGCGCGGCAATCAGCAGGTGGCGGCGTTCGCGGCTGGCCAGCGCGTCCTTGGCGGCCGGCACCGTGGCCTCGCCCGGGGCAGGGGCGTTCGCGGGGTCCTGTTTCTCCGGCATCACCTGGTACCCCGCCGCGGCGACCGCGGCGACCAGGTCTTCGGCAGCCGTGCCCGCCAGCACCTGCACGCGGGCGGTCTCGGTGGCCAGGTTGACGTTGGCCGACTGCACGCCGGGAACGGCGGCCAAGGCCTTTTCGATGCGACCGACGCAGGACGCGCAGCTCATTCCCAGGATCGCCATCGATATTTCCTCGATGGCGACGCCATAGCCGGCTTTTTCCACGGCCGCCGCCAGCGTGGCGGCGGACGCGCTGCCGTCGGTGGTGACGGCCGCGGTTTCCGTGGCCAGGTTGACGCTGGCCGTCAGCACGCCCGGCACCTGGGCCAGGGCCTTCTCGACCCGGCCCACGCAGGAGGCGCAGGTCATGCCGGTGACGCCGAAGCGGAAACTGACAGTCGCGTCGATGGGTGTTTCAGGCGGATGCATGGTCATGATCGATTCCTCGGGACGATGCACGCAGCCTGGGCCTTGCCATCATGGCAAGGTCAAGCCATCAGTCGCCGTGGCGGGCAAAGGGCTCGGCCTTGCCATCGGGCGTGATCAGTTCGACGGTGTAGGGCTGCACGCGGCCGTCGGGCATTTCCATGCCCGGCGAACCGGCCGGCATGCCGGGCACGGTGAGGCCGCGGGCCTTGGGACGTTCCGCCAGCAGGCGCTTCACGTCTTCGGCCGGCACGTGGCCTTCGACGAAATAACCGTCCACTTCGGCGGTGTGGCAGGAGCCCTTGGCCGGCGGAATGCCGACGCGCTGCTTCACCGGACCCAAATCCTCGACCTCGACGACCTTCACTTCGAAGCCTTCGGCACGCATGTGGTCCACCCACAGCTTGCAGCAGCCGCAATAGGGACTCTTGTGCACGGTGACCAGGGGCAGGCTGTTGTCCACCGGGCTGGCGTTGGCCGGCGCCTGGGTGGCCGTTTTCGCGGCCAGCGGCGCGGCGAACAGCAGCGCGGCCAGGGCGAGGCTGGTGGCAATGATTTTCATGGGTGGTTCTCCTTCTCAGGTGTTCTGGCGGCGCACCGGGGCGCCGAACGAGGGATCGTTGCTGACGCGGCGCGCGACGGTGCCGGGCGGGTTGGCGTACCAGCCGGGATCGCTGAAATCGCCGGGCGCGATGTCGTCGCGCACCTTGACCACGGTGAACATGCCGCCCATTTCGATGTTTCCGAACGGCCCCTTGCCGGCCATCATGGCCAGCGTGTTCTCGGGGCCCTTCATGTGGCCGCTGTCCGTGTGTTCCTGGTGTTCGGACATGCCGTGCTGGCCCATGGCCATGTAGCCCGGCAACATCCTGCGGATCTTCTGCTCGACGCCGGACTGGTCCACGCCCAGGGTGTTGGGAATCTCGTGGCCCATCGGCCCCATCGTGTGATGCGACATGTGGCAGTGGAAGGCCCAGTCACCGGGCACGGCGGTGAATTCGATGTCGCGCATCTGGCCGACGCCGACGATCTCGGTCACTTCCCGGCGCCACTGCGCCTTCGGCCAGCGACCACCGTCGCTGCCGGTCACCTCGAACTGGACGCCGTGCAGGTGGATCGGGTGGTTCCACATGCTGAGGTTGCCCACGCGGATACGCACACGCTCGCCGGTGCGCGCCACCATCGGTTCGATGGCGGGGAAGACCTTGGAGTTGAAGGTCCACAGGTCGAAGTCCTGCATCACCGACGGATCAGGCCGGTAGGTGCCCGGATGCAGCGCGAAGTTGTGCAGCAGCAGCGCGTAGTCGCGGTCAACGTGGTCGCCTCCGCGCGGATGGATGATCAGCAAGCCCATCATGCCCATCGCCAGCTGCACCATCTCGTCGGCGTGCGGGTGGTACATGTGGGTGCCGTGCTGGACCAGGTCGAACTCGTAGGCGAAGGTTTCGCCGGGCTGGATCTGCGGTTGCGACAGGCCGCCGACGCCATCCATGCCACTGGGCAGGATCAGGCCGTGCCAGTGGATGGTGGTGGCTTCCTTGAGGCGATTGGTGACGTAGATGCGTACGCGGTCACCCTCGACCGCCTCAATGGTCGGACCGGGCGTGGATCCGTTGTAACCCCAGACCACGGCCTTGGAGCCGGGCGCGAATTCGTGCTCGAACTCTTCGGCGACCAGGTGGAATTCCTTGACGCCGCCATTCATGCGGTGGGGCAGGGAACAGCCGTTGAGCGTGCGCACCTTGCCGTGGGCGCGACGCGCCGGCGGCGCGCTTTCGGTCGTCGTGCGCGCGGCCGGTGCGGTCTGGGCGAGGGCGGGCAGGGCGGCGGCACCGGCCAGGC
>CAXAYM010000262.1:0-3781 GCA_963973175.1 uncultured Arenimonas sp. | reverse complement strand
GCGCCTGGGCACCTATGCCAGCGGCCCGGGGGGCAAGGGCTTCAACCAGGCCGTTGCGGAGGCGCGGGCCGGTGCACGCACCGGTTTCCTGACCGCGCTGGGCGAGGATGCCGCGGCGGCGGGTGCACGTGCGCTTGCCGCCGACGAAGGCATCGAATTGCTCGCCGACGTCCACCCCGCCCTGCCCTCGGGCACGGCCGGCATCTTCGTCGATGCCTCGGGCCGCAACGTCATCACGGTCGCGCCGGGCGCCAACGCGGCGCTCAGCCCGGAATTCGTGCGCACCGCCCGACCGGCCTTCGCCGGCGCCGACGTCGTGCTGGCGCAACTGGAAGTGGCCCCCGCTGCGGTGCACGCAGCCTTGGCCTTCGCACGCGAAACCGGCGCCATCACGATACTCAACCCCGCACCGGCCAATGCACCGACGACGCCGGCCCTGCTCGCGCTCGCCGACATCCTGACCCCGAACGAAACCGAGTTCGCGGCACTGCTGGCCAGGCACGCGGGGCAGACGGTGGACGCCGGCTCGCTGCACGCCCTGGACGCCGTGGAGCTGCACGCGCTTTGCCAGTCGCTGCACCCCGCGACCTGGGTGATCACCCTCGGCGGGCACGGCGCCTTCGTATCCCACGCGCCGGGCAAGGACCGTGGCGACGGGAACCTGGACTACCGCGTGCCGGCCCACGCCGCCACGCCGGTGGATACCACCGGCGCCGGCGACGCCTTCAGCGGGGCCCTGGCCGCCGCCCTGGCGGCCGCGCCGGAGGCCCCCTTCCGGGAGGCCGTCGCCTTCGCGGCACGCTTCGCCGCCCGCTCGACCGAACGCCAAGGCGCGGCGCTGGCCATGCCCCGCCGGGCCGAACTGGACGGCTGAAGGGTACGAACGCTGTTGCAGTTGCGAATCATTATTAATAACATGCGCGCCGACACTCTTTCGGAATCCGCGCCATGCCCCGCCTTTCCCTGCTCGCCGCCGCCCTGGCCGGCGTATTGACCCTGCCCGCCCACGCCGACGACCAGCTGACCGTGCTCGACGAAGTCACGGTCTCCGCCAGCACCAGCCGTCTGCCCTGGTCCGAGTCCGCGCTGCCCAACACCATCACCGTCATTGACCGGACCCAGCTCGAACAGCAGCTGGCCCTGACCAACGATCTCTCGCAGGTCCTGGCCAACCTGATCCCGGCCTTCGCTCCCTCCCGCCAGAAGATGACCAGCTTCGGCGAGTCGCTGCGCGGTCGCCAGCCGCTGTACATGGTCGACGGCGTGCCCCAGTCGACGCCGCTGCGCGACGGCTCGCGCGACGCGCACACGATCGACCCGGCGATGATCGAACGCATCGAGGTGATCCACGGCGCGAACGCCCTGCAGGGCCTCGGCGCCTCCGGCGGCATCATCAACATCATCACCAAGCGGGCGCCGCGCGAAGACGGCGACACCTGGCACGACCTCTCGCTGGGCGCCAGCACCGCGCTGCCCACCGAAAGCGACGCCACCGGCACCCGCGCCTCCTGGCTGTCGGGCCTGCGCCGCGGCACCTTCGACGTTGTCGGCGGTGTCTCCCATGCCACCGAAGGCCTGCACCACGACGGCAACGGTGACGCCCTGGCCGTCAACGGCGTGCAGGGCGACCTGATGGATTCGGAATCCATCAACCTGTTCGCCAAGCTCGGCTGGAACCTGGCCGACGACCGCCGCCTGCAGCTCACCGCCAGCCACTACGCCCTGGATGGCGACGGCAACTACGTGTCGGTGGACGGCGACGTGGCCACCGGCCGCCCCGCGACTTCGGTCCGCGGCGAACGGCCGCTGCAGCCGCCGCGCAACCGCTCCGACCAGGTGGCGCTGGACTACACCGACCGCGACTTGGCCGGCGGTTATCTGCAGGCTCAGCTGTACTGGTTCGATTTCGCCGCGCGCTACGGTTCCTCGCCCTGGGTGGACTTCTTCCGCAACGACCCGGGCTCGGTCTGGCAGGACCAGTCGCAGAACCTGTCCGAAAAGCTGGGCGGCAAGTTCAGCTGGTCGCACCCGGAACTGCTGGGCCTGCCGCTGCAGGCGACCTTCGGCCTGGATCTGGCGAAGGACACCACGGCCCAGGAACTGATCGAGGCCGACCTGGACTGGGTGCCCGAAACCACCTACTCGTCGGTGTCGCCGTTCGCGCAGCTGGTCTGGAACCTTGGCGACGTCAGCCTGGTCGGCGGCCTGCGCCACGAGCGCGGCGAACTGGAGGTCGATGACTACACCACCCTGCCCATCTACGGCGCCCAGCAGGTGGCCGGCGGCAATCCCAAGACCCGGGAAACCCTGGGCAATGCGGGCATCACCTGGCAGGCCACGGACGCTTTGACCCTGTACGGGTCCTATGCCGAGGGCTACACCGTCGCCGACGTAGGCCGGGTGCTGCGCGCCATCAATCGCCCGGGCCAGTCGGTGGAAAACCTCGTCGACCTGTCGCCGGTGGTGGCCGACAACCGCGAGATCGGACTGGACTACGACAACGGCCGCTGGACCGCCCACCTGGCCGCCTACTGGTCCGATTCCGAGCTGGGCTCGCTGCTGGTCTATGACCCGGTCTCCGACAGCTACAACGTGCGCCGCCAGAGCACCGAGATCCGCGGCATCGAAGGCAACATCGCGCTGCGCCTGGAGTCCGGCGACCGCCTGGGCCTGGCCTACGCGCAGACCGAAGGCCGCTACGACCGCGACCAGGATGGCCGCGTGGACACCGACCTCGAGGGCATCAACATCAGTCCCGATCGCGTCACCGCCTTCTGGGAGCACGCCTGGACCGGCCACGTGGCCACCCGCCTGCAGGCCAGCCATGCCTTCGACCGCGACTTCGACCGCTTCGGCAGCCAGGTCGCCTCCTTCGACGGCTACACCACCGTCGACCTGCAGGCACGGGTCGGACTGCCGGTCGGCACGCTGTCGGTGGGCATCGAGAACCTGCTGGGCGAGCAGTACATGAGTTACTACTCGCAGACCACGCCCTCGGACGACGACTACGTGGCCGGCCGCGGCCGCGTGCTCAGCCTCGCCTGGTCGCACCGGTTCTGATTCCACCGATGGCCGACGGCCAGCTCCTGCTGCAGCCCCCCAGCCGCCTGAAACGGCGACTGCGGGCAACGATCGCCTGGCTGCACCTGTGGCTGGGGCTGACCGTCGGCACCCTGTTCGCGCTGGTGTCGCTGGCCGGCAGCGTGCTGGTCTTCCACACCGAGCTGCTGGTGGCCGGCCATCCGTCGCTCGCCGCGCATGCACCGGTGGCCGACCCCGCGGTGATGGGCCGCCTCCTCGAACAGGGCCCGGCCGAGGGCCTGACCGTGCTCGACCTGCCGCGCGAAGGATTGCCGGTCTGGCAGGCCTATTTCGCCGACGGCCGCCGCGGCTATTTCGCCCCGGAAAGCGGCGAGCTGCTGCTGATGCGCAGCCATCACGACGACTGGCTGCTGTGGCTGCACCACTGGCACGTCGAACTGCTGGGCGGCGCGACCGGCAAGGAAATACTCGGCGTCGGAGGCTGGATCGCGATGTTCCTGCTGCTCGGCGGCCTCTACCTGTGGTGGCCCAAGCGCGGCCGGCTGCGCGAACACCTGCGCTGGCGCCAGGGCCCACCGGCCCGCCGCTGGCTGAGCTGGCACCGCAGCAGCGGCGCGTTGACGCTGCCGCTGCTGGCGCTGGCCACGCTGACCGGCCTTGGCATGATCTACCACGCCGGATTCCGAAGCGTGTTCGTCGGCGCCCTGGGTGCGGACCCGCCGGCGGTGGCCGCGGAGCC
>CAXAYM010000261.1:0-3798 GCA_963973175.1 uncultured Arenimonas sp. | reverse complement strand
GGTTTCGACCCGCAAGGGTTTGTTCGTGCTCGAACGCGGTGACAGCGGCTGGGCCATCGCCCACGTCGCCTTCCTCGGCGACAAGGTCGCGCTGGCGCTGGCCGATGCCCGCGACGGCACCTGGTACGCGGCACTCGACCTGGGCCACTTCGGCGCCAAACTGCAGCGCTCCACCGACCGCGGCCGCACCTGGACGGAGGTGGCGGTGCCGGCCTACGGGCCCGGCGACTCGGTGGCCACCGGCGACGGCAAGCCGCCGAAGCCGGCGACGCTGGAGTTGATCTGGTCGCTGGAGGCCGGTGGCGCTGATCAACCCGGCCGGCTCTGGGCGGGCACGCTGCCGGGCGGCCTGTTCCGCTCCGACGACCGCGGCGAGGGTTGGCAGCTCATACGTTCGCTCTGGGACCGTCCCGAGCGCGACGGCTGGTTCGGCGGGGGTTACGACGTGCCCGGGATCCATTCGGTCTGCGTCGATCCGCGGGACTCGCGCTGCCTGCGCGTGGCGGTTTCCTGCGGCGGCGTCTGGCGCAGCGACGACGACGGCGAAAGCTGGCGGGTCACCTGCGAGGGCATGTTCGCCGAGTACATGCCGCCCGAGCGGCGCTTCGACCCGGCCATCCAGGACCCGCACCGCATGGTGCAGTGCGCCGGCGCGCCGGACACGCTGTGGGTGCAGCACCACAATGGCGTCTTCCGCAGCGACGATGGCGGCGGATCCTGGCGCGACGTGCCGGCGGTGCGCCCGTCGGTGTTCGGCTTCGCGGTCGGCGTGCATCCGCGCGAGCCGGGCACGGCCTGGTTCGTGCCCGCGATCAAGGACGAGCGCCGGGTGCCGGTGGACGGCCGCCTGGTCGTGGCCCGGACCCGGGACGGGGGCGCAAGCTTCGACATCCTGGACCAGGGGCTGCCGTCGGAACCGGCTTACGACCTGGTCTACCGTCACGGGCTGGCGGTGGATGCCAGCGGCGACCGCCTGGCCATCGGCTCCACCACCGGCGGGCTCTGGACCAGCGAGGACCAGGGCGCCCGGTGGGCGGCGCTGCCCGCACGCCTGCCCCCGGTGCATGCGCTCACCTTCGCCTGAGGGCAGCCCGCCGGGAGCAGCCGGCCGCGAGTCCTGCGACAATGCCGCCCCTCCGGCGGGTTGCCGCGCCTCTTTCTGCCTTTAGACATGACCGAATCTTCCTCCCCGCCGGCCGACGGCAGCGACGCCCTGCTCGCGCGCCTGCGGGTCGCCGCCGACCTGCTCGACGCCCTGGCGGCCGACCGCGCCGGCTTCGAGGCCCTGCCCGTCGTCGAGCAGAAGCGCCTCAAGGCCGCGGTCAACCGTTTCCACAACCCCGACCCGATCGACCACCGCAAGCGCCGGCGCGCGGCCAAACGGGCGCGCGTGCAGGAAAAGAACCTGCACGACGACGCCATCCTCAACGCCACCGGCATCCGCGAGCTGCGCAGCAAGCCGGTGTTCCAGACGCCCAACTACTTCCCGCCCTCAAAGGCGCCGGTGGACCACATCACCGACGATCCCGCGCGCGAGACGATCGAGCCGCAGCATTGCTACGTGTGCAAGGAAAAGTACACGCGCATCCATCACTTCTACGACCAGATGTGCCCGGCCTGCGCGGACTTCAATTTCCACAAGCGCACCGAAACCGCCGACCTCACGGGCCGCGTCGCGCTGCTGACCGGCGGCCGCGTCAAGATCGGCTACCAGGCCGGCCTGAAGCTTCTGCGCGCCGGTGCCTCGCTGATCGTCACCACACGATTCCCGCGCGACTCCGCCGCGCGCTATGCGCAGGAGCCAGACTTCGAAGAATGGGGCCACCGCCTTGAGGTGTTCGGCCTGGACCTGCGCCACACGCCCAGCGTCGAGGCCTTCTGCCAGACCTTGCTGGCCACGCGCGAGCGCCTGGACTTCATCATCAACAACGCCTGCCAGACCGTGCGCCGCCCGCCGGCCTTCTACGCGCACATGATCGCCGGCGAAACCGCGGCGCAGGCGGACATGCCCGCCCACCTGCGCAAGCTGCTGGGCAG
This sequence comes from uncultured Arenimonas sp., assembly GCA_963973175.1. Classification (GTDB taxonomy): domain Bacteria; phylum Pseudomonadota; class Gammaproteobacteria; order Xanthomonadales; family Xanthomonadaceae; genus Arenimonas. The sequence goes on along the minus strand of CAXAYM010000261.1, from coordinate 1,761 downwards.
CTACGAAGGCCTGCGTGGCTACGACCTGGTCCCCGACGCCAACACCCTGGCCCACGACGCCGCGGCGCCCGGCCTGACCCGCGCCGCCGAACTGTCGCAGGTGCCGCTGCTGGCCGAGGAGTTGCTGGGCCAGCAGCACCTCTTCCCGGAGGGCCGGCTGGACGCCGATCTGCAGCAGGTGGACCTGCGCGGCCGCAATTCCTGGCGCCTCCAAATGCACGAGGTGCCGTCGGTCGAACTGCTGGAGGTCCAGCTGGTGAACGCCATCGCGCCGTTCCTGATCAACGCACGCCTCAAGCCGCTGATGCTGCGCACGCCGGAACGCGACAAGCACATCGTCAACGTATCGGCGATGGAAGGGCAGTTCTACCGCAACTTCAAGACCACCCGGCACCCGCACACGAACATGGCCAAGGCGGCGCTGAACATGATGACGCGCACGTCGGCCGCGGATTACCACGGCGACGGCATCCATATGAACGCCGTGGATACGGGCTGGGTGACCGACGAAGATCCGCTGGAGATTGCCGAGCGCAAGACCCGCGAGGAACGCTTCCACCCACCGCTGGACATCGTCGACGGCGCCGCGCGCATCGTCGATCCGATCATCGACGGCTTCAACACCGGCACCCACGTCTGGGGCCAGTTCCTCAAGGACTACCGCCCCACCGACTGGTGATGCTTTGTGCAGGAGCGCCTGAAGGCGCTCCTATTGGGGAGGGTTGGGTGGCAGGACCAGCCAGCCCTGGCTGTAGAACAGCATGTACAGGCCGATGCGAAGGGCCAGCAGGAGGATGAAGGCGTACCAGCCCAGGTGCGAGTGCGGCACCACGCGTCCCAGCGTCGCGCGCAGCGGCGCCAGCACCGGCCACAGCGCCCAGGTAAAGAGCCGGTAGACCGGGTTCTTCATCGGGTCGCCGGGAATGAGCAGGCGCAGCACGCCGCGGCCGATCAGGGTCCACATCAGCACCGCGATGACGTAGCTCAGCAGGGTGTAGGTCGTCAGCATCGTCGGATTCTAATCAGTAAACGCCCGGTCAAGAAAAAGGCGCCGGTGCGGGGTGCACCGGCGCCCGGGACGCCGCGGCCTTCGGGGAGGAAGGCCGCGGCGCTCACCATCACCGCGCGAGTTTCGGGTAGCGCAGGTCCTCGACCATGTCCTTGGTTTCCTGCGACGGCTCGGCCGTCATCAGGCTGACCGCCCAGATCGTCAGGAAGCCCAGCGGGATGCCGAAAATGCCCGCAGAAACGTCCTTGATGCCCAGCCAGGGCGTCATGCCCAGGAACTTCACGTTCACCAGGTAGAACAGCGTCAGCCCGAAGCCGACCAGCATGCCCGCCACCGCGCCGGCCTTGTTCGCCCGCTTCCAGAAGATGCCAAGCACCAGGGCGGGGAAGAACGAGGCCGCGGCTATCGAGAACGCCCAGGCCACGATCGACAGGATCGTCGCCGGGGCATGCGAGGCCGCGTAGGCCGCGATCGCCGCCACGCCCAGCAGCAGGATGCGGGCAACGGTGAGGCGCTTCTTCGCCGACGCGTTCGGGTTGACCATCTTGTAGTAGACGTCGTGCGACAGCGCGTTGGAGATCGTCAGCAGCAGGCCGTCGGCCGTCGACAGCGCCGCCGCCAGGCCGCCGGCCGAACGGGCCGCCCACATGATCGCGAGGGCTGCGAAGAACCGGAAGCGCAGCATGACGACCATGTAGACGCTGACGTTTTCGGCGACATGCCGCGAGACGCCGTCCTGGACCGCGAAGACG
>CAXAYM010000260.1:0-3831 GCA_963973175.1 uncultured Arenimonas sp. | reverse complement strand
CGGGCCGCGCATCAGCGGCATCCGCTGGGTCGCCGAACTGGTGCGAATCGCCGGCGGCGACGACATCTTCCCGGAGCTGGCCGCGCAGTCGCTGGCCAAGCACCGCATCCTGGCCGACGACGATCAGATCATCGCGCGCGCGCCCGACATCGTCTTCGGCTCCTGGTGCGGCAAGAAATTCCAGCCGCGCAAGGTCGCCGGGCGCCCGGGCTGGGAAATCGTGCCGGCCGTGCGCGACGGCCAGCTGCACGAGATCAAGTCCCCGATCATCCTCCAGCCCGGCCCGGCTGCGCTCACCGACGGCCTGAACGAACTCGCCCGCCACATCCACGCCTGGGCTGAAACGAAGGCCTAGGGCTGCAGCGCCCTCACGCCGAGTCTGGCGAGCAGGGCGGTCATCTGGCCGGCCTGGGCGGCCTGTTCGCTGGAGGCGTTGCCCTGCTGGGCGCGTTTTGCCACGCCCTGGGCGATGGCGGCGAGGCGGAAGAAACTGAAGGCGAGCACGAAGGGCCAATCGGCCGGCATGGGCTGGCCGCTGAGTTCGCAGTAACGTTCGAGCAGCGCCGCTTCTTCTGGAATGCCCAGCGCCGCGCGGTCCATGCCGGCCAGGCCGGGCAGGGCGGGATTTCGCGGCAGGCGCAGCGCCATGCAGAAATAACCCAGGTCGGCCAGCGGGTGGCCCAGGGTGCTCAGCTCCCAGTCCACCACTGCCAGGATGCGGGCGTCGTCGGGCGCGAACATCAGGTTGTCGATGCGGAAGTCGCCGTGCACCAGGGCCACGCGGCCGTCATCGGCGGGGCAGCGCTGTTCAAGCGCCGACATCAATGCATCCATGTCGGGGATCGGCTCGATTTCGCTGGCGCGGTACTGGTCGGACCAGCGGTGGATCTGGCGGGCGAAATAATTGCCGGGCTTGCCGTAGTCGCCCAGGCCGATCGCCGCCGGGTCCAGCGCGTGCAGGGCAGCCAGCGCCGAGATGATCGCTTCGTAGTGCGCCGCGCGTTGGCCGGGCGTCATGTCCGGCAGCGAGGGATCCCAGTGCACCTGCCCGGGCACGAAGGCCATCAGGTAGAACACCGAGCCGATCACCGAGTCGTCTTCGCAAAGGTGCAGTGGCTCGGCCACCGGCACCGGGCCGCCGTGCAGCGCCTGCAGCACGCGGAATTCGCGGTCCACGGCATGCGCCGAGGGCAGCAGCTTTCCCGACGGCTTGCGCCGCAGCACGTATTTGCCGCTTGCGGCGTCGATCAGGTAGGTCGGGTTGGACTGCCCGCCCTTGAACTTCGTCGCCAGCAGCGGTCCCCGGAATCCGGCGACTGCCGATTCGAGGTAGGTCGCCAGGGCCTGCTCGGGCAGGCTCACGCTTCGTCCCTCGGCGTGCGCAGCATCGACCGGGCCAGCGAGGCGATATGGACCTCGTCTGGGCCGTCGGCCAGGCGCAGGCTGCGGGCGCCGGCATAGGCCTGGGCGAGGAAGTGGTCCTGGCACAGGCCGCCGCCGCCGTGGATCTGGATCGCGCGGTCGATCACCCGGCAGGCCATGCGCGGCGCGACGATCTTGATCATGCCGATCAGGTCCTTCGCGCCCTTGTTGCCGTGCGCGTCCAGCGCCGCGGCCGCCTGCAGGGTGAGCAGGCGCGCCTGCTCGATCTCGCAGCGGCTCAGCGCGATCGCTTCCTGGGCCATGCCGTGGCCGCCCAGGGGCTTGCCGAAGGCCTCGCGGTGGCGCGCGCGTTCGACCATGGCCTCCAGCGCGCGCTGGGCCAGGCCGATCAGCCGCATGCAGTGGTGGATGCGGCCCGGTCCCAGCCGTGCCTGCGCGATCTCGAAGCCGCTGCCGGGCGCGCCCAGGCGGTTGCCCACCGGCACGCGCACATTGTCGAAGGCCAGTTCGACGTGGCCATGCGGGGCATCGTCGTAGCCGAACACCGTCAGCGGGCGCACGATACGCACGCCCGGCGTGTCCATCGGCACCAGCACCATCGACTGGCGCTTGTGCGGCGGCGCCTCGGGCTCGGTGACGCCCATGACGATCAGGATCGCGCAGCGGGGGTCCGCGGCGCCGGTGGTCCACCACTTGCGGCCGTTGATGACGTAGTGGTCGCCGTCACGAACGATCGGCAGGGCGATGTTGGTGGCGTCGGAGCTGGCCACCTCCGGTTCGGTCATGGCGAAGGCCGAGCGGATCTCGCCGGCCAGCAGGCGCGGCAGCCAGGGTTCCTGCTGCTCCGGCGTGGCGAAGTGCATCAGCACTTCCATGTTGCCGGTGTCGGGCGCGCTGCAGTTGAAGACTTCGGGCGCGTGCAGGGAACGGCCGGTGAGTTCGGCGATGGGGGCGTAGTCGAGGTTGCTCAGACCGCCCCCGCGTTCGGCGTCGGGCAGGAACAGGTTCCACAGTCCCAGCGCGCGCGCCTCGGCCTTCAGGGCCTCAAGCTGCGGCGGGATCGACCAGCGCGTGGCCGGGTCGGCCGCGTGCGCGGCGAAGTCCGCTTCGGCCGGCAGCACGCGGTCGGCGACAAATCGCGCGACATCGGCCTGCAGCTGCAGCGAACGGTCCGAAAACGGGAACAGCGACGACGTCTGCTTCATGCCGGCCTCAATAATAGGTCCACAGTTCCCGCTGGCCGTGAAGGTGCGGCAGGGCGTTCCAGCTGCCCAGGCGCAGGCGCGGGCCGTGCGGATGGAATTCGCTCACGGCGCTGTTGCGCAGCGACAGGTTCAGTTCGACCGCGCGTTCGACCGGCACGTCCAGCGCCATCTGCGCCAGGCGCGAAATCACCCCGCCCGAGCTGAGCACCAGCACTTCACCGTCGCCCGCCAGCGCCTGCAGGCCCTGGCCCGCCTGGCGCACCCGGTCGCCAAAGGCGTCCCAGGTTTCCGGCATGCCCGGCAGTTCGTCCCGGGCCCAGGCCAGCAGCGCCGCCTGCAGCATCGCCGCGATGTCGCGCGGCTTGCCGCTGCGGCTGGCCAGCACCACCTCGCTGTCAGCGTTGCGCTCGACGAAGGCACCGAATACCGCCTGGTGGTCGAATTCGGCAAAACCCGGGTCCTGCACCACATCGGGCAGGGACAGCCCGCGCTCGGCGAAGGCGTCGATCACGCCCTGCGCGGTCTGCGCGTGCCGGCGCATGCCGCCCACCACGACGGCTTCGAAACGATGCCCGCCCTGGGCCAGCCAGTCGCCCAGGCGCCGTGACTGTTCCTGCCCGCGTTCGGACAGCTGGTCGTAATCGGCGGCGCCGAAGCTCGCCTGTCCATGGCGAACCAGCAGCAGGCTCACTGGGGGAAGAACTCCTGCTTGAACACCGCCGACATCGGCGCCTGGCCCTGCACGATGATCTCGAGTTCGAATGTGAGCGTGTCCTGGCCGCTGACGCGGGCCTCGCCCAGGTAATACAGCGCCTCGCCGTCGCGCACTTCGCGCATGGCCACGGTGTTGCGCTGGCCGGCGAGGTTGGTGGCCACGGCGCGCACCGTGGCGGGCACGGCGACGTCGGCGCCGGGTTCGCCGCGGCGCACCGAGACATTGAGCAGGGCGCGGTTGGCCGAGCGGGTGATGCCGTACTGGCGGGCGACTTCGGGGGTCAGCTCGGTGCTGGGCAGGGCATTGAAATGCACGCGCAGGTCGCCGACTCGGATCGAGCCGGCGGCGGCGGGCAGCGCCAGGGCGAAGAGCAGGGTGGCCGCGATCCAGGTCTTCATGCGCATGGGCGTGCTCCTTGCGGGGTCAGGCCTGCATCATCGCGCCACGGCCTGCCGCCGTCCATTGCCTGACACCTGTGGGAGGGACTTCAGTCCCGATTGTCCTATCGGGACTGAAGTCCCTCCCACA
>CAXAYM010000259.1:0-3851 GCA_963973175.1 uncultured Arenimonas sp. | reverse complement strand
GGGCGTCGCTTGCGCAGCCACACAGCCACCAGCACCAGGGCGCCCTGGACACTCGCCGCGGCCATTGTCCTGGGCGCCCTGGTGCTGGTGGCTGTGTGGCTGCGCAAGCGACGCCCCATGACGACCTTCGCAATCGCCCTGTTCCTGCTCGGACACGCCCTGACCAGCAATATCCTGCCCTTGGAGCTGGCCTTCGAACACCGCAATTACCTGGCCCTTCTCGGGCTTCCTCTGGGCATCGCCGGCCTGCTGGGCGGGCTGGCCAAATCCTGGGAGAAGGCTACGCCGCGCTTGCTGCCCCTGGCCGTGGTCGCGGTGCTGGCGGGACTGACCTTCCAGCAGTCCCGGCTCTGGGGCGACCCTATCAACCTGTCCACCACACTGTCGTCGCGCAATCCGGGGTCGGTGCGGGCCGGTTACGCCGTAGCCACGGACTGGTATGCGATTGCCGGAAGCGACGTCAACCACCCCTTGTGGTCGCTGGCGCTGCGTGAACTAGAACTTGCCGCCAGCCACGACTACGGCCCGCCACTGGGCGAACAGGGGCAACTGGTGATGCTGGCCCACGCGGGCCGCGACGCCCCGGAAGGTCTCTGGCAGCGACTGCGGGACAAGCTGGCGGCGCGGCCGATCTCCCCGGAGGCTGAGTCCCTGACCTACAACCTGGTGGCCTGCCGCATCAATGGTTGCGCTTTGGACGACCTCGAGCTGCAGGCGACGCTGGCGCTGCTGGTGTCGAGAAATCCCGACTCGGCCACGCTGCGCGTGCAGTACGCCAACTTCGCGTTCAATGTGATGCGCGACCCAAGGCTGGCCATCGCTCTGATGCGCGACGCCGTCGAACTGGCACCCGGCCAACCGAGCCATCGCGCCGGCCTGCTCCGGTTCCAACTGGCATCGAATTTGCATGATCCTAGTACGATCAGCGCTGAAATCGACCAGCTGCGGGCCCTGAATCACGATGGAGTGCTGGACGAGGATCTGGAACAAATCGAATCCTTGCTCTCCGACCAGGACGACCGCAGCGGGACACGGCCATAACGGTCGGCGCCATCCAAGGGGAAGGAACGGACCAATGAAGCACGCCAGAGGATTCACGCTGATCGAACTGATGATCGTGGTGGCGATCATCGCCATCCTTGCGGCCATCGCGCTGCCGGCTTACCAGGACTATGTGGCACGAGCACAGGTGACGGAAGGCCTTAGCCTGGCGACCGGCGCCAAGACCAACGTCAGCAGCTATTTCGGCCAGAATGGCCAATATCCCCCCGACAATGCCGCGGCGGGCCTGGCGACCCCGCAGTCGATTTCCGGGCGTTACGTGCGTTCGGTGACGGTCGAGAACACAGGCCAGATCCGCGTGCAGTTCGGGGGCACCGCCAGCAGCAAGATCGCCAACACCGCGATCGTCCTTGTGCCCCAGGAGAGCGCGGGAAACATCGCCTGGCAATGCAGCGGCCCGGCCGACCGTTACCTTCCCACCAGTTGCCGCTGACCCCACCGCGCCACACCGGGAAAGGCGCGCTATCATCGGGCGACTCTCTTCCTGAACACCCCCATGAGCCAGCCCTTCCTCGTTTTTGCAGCGCCCGACATCCAGGAAGAGGAAATCGCCGAGGTCGAGGCCTGCCTGCGCTCGGGCTGGCTGGGGACCGGACCGCGGGTGGCCCGCTTCGAGAAGGAGTTCGCGGCCTACAAGGGCCTCGAGGCCGGACAGGCCACGGCGATGAACTCCTGCACCGCGGCGATGCACGTCAGCATGATCGCCTCGGGCCTGAGTCCCGGTGCCGAAGTGATCACCACGCCGCTCACGTTTTGCGCGACGGTCAACGCCATTATCCATGCCGGCCTGACGCCGGTGCTGGCAGACATCGACCCGCTTACCCAGAACATCGACCCGGCGGCCATCGAAGCGGCGATCACGCCCCGCACCGAAGCCATCCTGCCCGTGCACTTCGCCGGCAGGCCCTGCGACATGGACGCCATCCTTGCGATCGCGCGGAAGCACAAGCTGCGCGTGATCGAAGACTGCGCCCACGCGATCGAAACCGAGTACAAGGGCCGCAAGGCCGGCACGATCGGCGACATCGGGTGCTTCAGCTTCTACGTCACCAAGAACGTCGTGACCGGGGAAGGCGGCATGGTGCTGGCACGTGATCCTGCGCTGGTGGCGCGGGCGCGCATGTTGGCCCTGCACGGCATGAGCAAGGACGCTTGGCATCGCTTTTCCGACAAGGGCTACCGGCATTACGAAGTGCTGGAGTGTGGCTTCAAGTACAACATGATGGACATCCAGGCCGCGCTGGGAATCCACCAGCTTGCGCGCGTCGAAACCGCCTGGGAGCGCCGCCGTTCGATCTGGGCGCGCTACCAGCAGGCCCTGTCGGAATTGCCCGTGGGCCTGCCCGCCCCTTTTGAAGACGACACCCGCCACGCCTGCCACTTGTATGCGATCCAAGTGCATGCTGATTGCGCCGGCCTGTCGCGCGACCAGTTCCTGGACCGGATGACGGCGCAGGGCATCGGCACCGGCGTCCACTACCTGCCGATCGCCTGGCATCCGTTCTACCAGGAACGATTCGGCTGGGATCCCGACGCCTGGCCGCACGCCAAACTCGCGGGCCTGGGTACGGTTTCGCTGCCTCTTTCCTCGCGCCTGCGCGACGAAGACGTCGAGCGCGTCATCACCGCCGTCGGCCGTGTCGTCGGCGGCTGATCCCAGCCAGGCCGGGAGCCGGCGCTTCCTGCTGGACCTGGGCAGCCTGGGCGCGGCCAATGTTCTGGGGAAGTTGCTGTGGGCGATTTCGCTGGCCATGGCGATGCGGCTGCTGGGCGCGCAGGCCTACGGCGAGCTGGTGGTGATTTGGTCGGTCGCGGCCCTGCTCGCACCGCAGACGGACCTCGGTTTTTCACAGCTGTTGCTTCGAGAAGGCGCGCGCGAGCGGGAATTCATTCCGCCGCTGCTGCGGAGGGCGCTGCTGGCCCGGGCCGTGCTCGGCATCGCCGTTGTCGCAGCGCTTGCGGTCGGGGCCGGGACCACGTCATTTACGGCATTGCCTCCGTTGATCGTGGCGCTCGCCGCCGCCGGACCCCTCGTGGACGCGGTTTTCCTGACGGCGACGCCGCTTGCGCAAGCCGAAGGTCGTCTGCGCCTGTATTGCTTCTGGCGGGTCGCCAGCTTCGCGCTCATGCCACTTCTGTTGCTCGCGGCCTGGACGCTCGGCGCCGGTGTTGCCGGTGTAGCCGGGGGCTGGGTCGCCGCGTCGGTGTTCGGCCTTGCCGGCTTTTTCATCGGCCGGGGGCGTCCGCCCGGTTTGATGCCGGCCCGCAGCCTGCCGTGGCGACCGACGCTGGCCCGCTCCCTGCCCTTCTTGCTGATGGGTACGGCCGCGCTCAGCTACGGGAAGCTCGAAGTGGTGGTGCTGGGCACAGTCGCCGACCCCAGCCAGGCGGCGCTTTACCACGCGGCATACCAGGTTCTCTTGCTGGTGTTCTCCGCCAGCGACATTTTTTTCGCTGCGCTCTTCGCCGGCCTCTACCGGGCCCATGCGGCGCCGGACCGGCTGGGCCTGGTGTGGCCGCAGATCTCCCGCGTGCTTGCCGCATTGGCCGCGCTGGCCTTCCCGGTGCTCTGGTGGCACGGCGAGTCCCTGATGCGGCTCATCGGCGGCGAGGATTTCGCGCTGGCGGGCAGCGTCCTGCGTGGACTTCTGCCCATGATTTTGCTGCTGCCGCTGGGCGCCGCGCTCAATTTCCTGACCCTGCTCGACCGGCCGGGTTGGCGGGCGGCCCTGGATTTCGCCTGCGTCCTGGCAACGGCCATGGCAGCGCTGTTCTTCGCCGCTCGCCTG